>NZ_JBFSPI010000064.1:0-29511 GCF_041464685.1 Vibrio sp. 10N.237.312.B06 | reverse complement strand
ACTCTTTACCATGCTGTTCAAAAAACACTCACGAAAGATCAACACGCCCTAGATACCACGCATGTATCTGAGAGTGAGCGGTTTCTTTCAATGTTACGCTTCACTGTTTACTCATAATCAAAACATTGCTGTTTGAGCCAATGGCCTAACGTTCTGATTTCAAACTGCTTGGCTCTCGAATTTTTGTAGACAAAGTACATATTATCGCCAGTCGGTAAATCGTGCATTGGGATACGAACTAAGTTTTGTTGAAGATCTTGGTCATTAAGAAAGTAGTCGTTCAGGAACGCGATACCTTGATGGTATTTCACGGCCTCAGCGGCCAGTACCATGTGGCTGAATTGGCTAATTTTCACATCCTTTGGCAGGCTGAAACCACCGAGTTCACACCACTTAGCCCAGTCTTTCGCCTCACCGCCTTCCTTGAAGATTGAATTTACTGAAAGTAACTGCTGATCCCATAGTGCCTCTGGCAAAGGTTTATCTTCAATTCTCTGCCACACCTTTTGGCTACAAAACGGATATAGCTGCTCTTTATATAAGAAGTCACTAACGTAGTTTTTCTTTGGCGGATTAGCAGTGATAAAGCAGTCAGCAACTTGATCCGAGAACTCTGGCTCATCGGCCACCATACTTAACGTTAAATCGATTTCTGGATGCTGTTGGCGTAAGTTTTCGAGCCTAGGCACCAACCATTTAACGGCCAAAGAACTGTACATTGCAATCCGAATTTTGCCACTTTCACCCTCGCGGATTTGATAACTGGCTTGCGCGATATTCTGCAATGAATGAGACACCTCTTCGTAGTAACGCTCTCCTATAGGGGTGAGCGATAAGCGCCTTCCCTGACGCACAAACAAGGTTTCACCTAAGTATTCCTCTAGCAAGCGAACCTGATGACTCACTGCACTTTGAGTAACATGAAGCGCTATAGCCGCCTGAGAAAAGCTATTAAAACGAGCGACCGACTCGAAACATTGTATTGCTCTTAAAGGTGGTAATTTCATTATTAGTTTAGCTCATACTAAGTGAATTTTTATCATTATATATGAAACGATTTTATGCATTAAGATTACGCCATCACATTTCTTCATTTTATCTTTAACTCACCTGAACACGCGTCAGTCAATGATAGGAGCTTCATCATGCCTTCAATGTCTGTTGGAATGGCAATGAGTTTACTCATTGTCGGTAATCTAATTGCGGTTTCTCTGATGCCTTAATTAAAACCTTGGGCGAAGATATTGCTGTGTTTCAATTTGTCTTCTTCAGACAGCTAACTGCCGTGTTAATCCTTCTGCCTTTTTGTTTTGGCGTGAGTAAAAAGAGCTTCACCGATGGGCTGAAATGGCATGCCTTGCGCGCGCATATATGGTTACTGGGTGCGATCTTTATGGTGTTTGCCATCAATGCCATGCCATTGGCCACCGCCAACGCTATTTTCTACGCCGCACCTTTGATGATGCTGCCGTTAGCCTTGGTATTTTTCAAAGAGCAACTCAACCGCTACTCAGTGGCTGCTGGAATATTCGGCTTTATGGGCGTTCTGGTCATCATTCGCCCGACAGAGATCGATTGGGCGGCCATTGCAGCGCTTATCGTAGCGTTAACCATTGCCAGCAATAACTTATTGATCCGTAAACTCCCGAAGCACCAAACCGTCGCACAAACCTTGTTGTTAACCAATTTAGCAGGCGTTCCGGCATCACTTGGGCTCGCCATTTGGGAAGGCCGTGAATGGGATTGGTCACCACTGATCACTGCCGCAGGTTCAAGTGGCTTTATCCTCATCTACGCGGCGATATGTGTCGTCACTTACCGATCGGCAGAAAGCAATAAAATCGCCAGTGCTGAATACAGCGGCTTACTCGGTGCGGTGGGAGTTGGGTTGGTCTGGTTTGGTGAAATGCCTGATATTGCAATGGCGATTGGCACTGCAATGATCATACTGCCGCTCATCTGGCTGGCTCGAAATGAAAAGAAGCAAAGATAGCGAAACGTATTGATACCAGGCCCTGAATACCAAGCGAAATTAGTAAAATATCACTTCAGACAAGAGCTTTAATTAATATGAACGATGTGAAGCCGTAACTGTAAAAGCGACGGCTTCACATCTTTGTCTCTTCGTCTCTTCGTCTCTTCGAGCTGAGTTTAAAGAGAAATAGAAAGCGAACAAAGGGATGAGTTAGTCAGCTAATTAGACTAGTTCGTCGCTTTTGAATCGGATGAATTTGCCGCTTTCGTCGCTTCTTCAGCGGTTTTCTTACCAAATACCGTATCCATCATAAAACCAATACGCTTAGATGCATCACCGAACTTGTTCGGGTTAGCCGTATATGGAACTTTAAACTCTACTTCACCTACTCTTTGCCCGTTTTGATAAGCATTGATCTCCGCTTGCTTTAAGAACAACGCTAAGTCCCAGCTCCAATGGCCTTCATACTCCAATGTTAGCTTATCAAGATCGTGCTTCGACTTATCAGGTACGACGGTGTAGGTATAATCGTTATCTTGCAACCAGGTTTCCATGGTATTTAAAAACCCTTCACGTGTTTCAGCGTCTTTAACAATAACAACATCCACTTCAGTCGTAGGTTCTGGAATCGCGCTCCCTGTGTAACGAGGGGCTCCACAACCAGCCAAAATTAAAACCGAAAGCGATAATAGTAGGTATTTTTTCACGTTATATATCCATTAACAGTTAACTGCGTGAATGATACCACATCAAAAACATGACATATTATATAAACAAAAGTTAATCAGACATTCCTTGTTACATAAGGCATTGAAAAATAGCGAAAGAAAAACCAACGGCTATGGGTCTCCTTTGATGAACATTTAAATCATCGCATCATTGAATGCATCACAAGGGATATCATGGAAAAGACACTTCAAACCAAACTGGCGACTAGCCTACTACTGCTGAGAATCGGCATTTTTATCGTATTCTTATTCTGGGGCTTGGATAAGATCCTAGTCCCTGAGCACGCGACAAAAGTACTGTCTGGCTTTTACGGCATCGACATCTCGGATAACGCGATGATGGCTATGGGTGTCGCTCAGCTCGGCTTTTTAGGCGCATTCGTTGTAGGTATGTGGAAGAAGTACACCTACGGTGCCATTTTGGTCTTGCATGCAGGCTCAACCTTCGCCTCTTTTGGAAAATACATGGACCCGTTCAATAACCTTCTATTCTTCGCCTCTTGGCCAATGCTCGCAGCCTGTATCGCACTCTTCTTACTTCGTGACTACGACACTTATAGCGTTGCCAACTAATACAAAGGGCGCCTGTAAATGGCGCCCTGTTTGTTTAGCTTTCAAGAAAACAATAGACCCAACACCGAAGAAATACCAAGTGTCGGTTTTGACTCATGAAGGCTTGTTATGTTCTTAACTTTACCGCAGTTCCGAAAGCCATGATTTCAGACGAGCCGTCCATTATTGCACTAGTAGAGAACCGAATGCCCACAATTGCGTCAGCACCTAAGTCAGTCGCTTCAGAAACTAAACGTTGAATAGCTGTATCCCTAGCCTCTGAAAGCATTTCCGTATAGCCTTTTAGTTCACCACCAACAAGGCTTTTAAAACCCGCCATAATGTCTCGACCAACATGCTTTGTTTGGACAACATTTCCAGTTACAACACCCAGAATCTCCTCAATCTCACGGTTTGGAACACTTTCTGTCGTAGTAAAAATCATAATTTTTCCTTTAGAAGATAATTAATGACATGGATTCCCCCCTACCGAGGATCTGCCACACTTATGTGGTGCTTATTCGCACCGAACACACCATGTCTACTTGAATTACTGATTAGGTTGTTAATATCGCGCGCTTAATGGCTTCAGCTAGCCCATCAGCGTTTTCCCACGCCATTGAATGTCCAGCATCAGAAACAACGCTGATCGCTATATCGTGGTTACTCAGCTCTTCTGTATCGCGGTCAGGTAAAGATTCGCTACCAAATATATAGGTTCTGTTTACGTTCAGAGAATACAACCTATCACGCCAACTCGGGAGCTGCCCTTCTATCAAGGACACGGCTTGCCTGTGCGTACCTATCGCTGAATTCACGGCTAAACTGGCAGCCCATTGAGTATTTTGGTCATCGATGCTGTGTTGCACTATCTGTGCGTGACCGTGATTCATATATTCAAGCTCGGTGAAGCTCGCAATCTTTTTGCTAAAGAACCCACCGCCAGAATCAAGGTTAGCCTCACTCAACACCAAGGCCTGTAGTTGTGGTTGAACTTTTTCAGCCAACACAACTGACACGGCGCCACCCATGCTGTGACCATAGATAACAAATTTATCCAAACCCAAAGATTGAATAAACGCCTCAAGATAAGCCGCGTGGCTACCGATGGAGTAATCGAAATCCAAAGGTTTATCACTAAACCCAGAACCTAATAAATCAACAAGAATGCGCCGATGAGGAAGTAACCAATCACTGGCCGCAACGGCCGGATAATCAAACGAGGAAGCACAACCAATACCGTGTATAAACACAATAGGCATTTCCGAACCGGGAAGATCATGATACCTGAGTATCGCGTTACTCCCCTTTACCTTAAACTCTTTCATTTGTTCCTCTGAAACCAACTGAACACGCTAATAAACTTATGCATACTTCACATGCCAAGCGTGTCGAATCGCTTGTTATAGATGTGCCAATTAAGCCACTGAAAACACAATACGTTCTTTGCTTTCATCATATTTCAGCTCAAGTAAAATACGCCCTTCTCGAAAAATGACCGCAGCCACACCTACACGAACTTGATGATTCACTCTTTACTCCTTATGAATGCCTCATTGCCTAGCGCCTAATCGGGACGGTACGGCACTGCGGCCGTACCAACATTTCTAGCTTGACGCTTTACTTCAGGCTGGCTTGAATGATTAACAACTCAATGTCTTTTTTTGATGTATTAGCCAAGCCATGGGTACCAAAACGTTTATTTACTATCATGTCTCCCGCAGTCACTTTTGTCTCGACACCTTCAATGATCATCGTGCCTTCACCTTTCTGAATAATATACATTTCTTCATCGTCTCCATGAGAGTGCTCCCCCATAGAACTTCCCGGTGGCATGACAACACGGATGGCAAAATCCCAAGCACCATCAAAGTCTTTACGTCTGAACGCACGATAGATGTCTATCGACCCCTCTCCATCATGACTGCTTTCATCTGTTTCTTTATCGCAAGTATAAAAATTACGTATCATAACTCTCTGTATCTCTCTGACTAGTTTCCGCTATTCTGTTAAACAATAAAACGCTACGGTAAGAAGTGGCACTGCATGGTTGAATGCCACGTGTTTAGAATCACTCTAAGCCGTTGTTAGCACTGTTATCCTGAGTCTTACAGGTTTACTTTTAGCGCGCCTGATGAATCCACGATTAGGTTTGATGGTCGATTTGGCTAGTCTGGAAAACAATGAATGAGTTCACACCAAAATCTTCGGTTTTTCTCCGAGGTGTTGAGTGAACCTTAACAAATAACCATCCGGATCTTGGAGAAGAAGCTCACGCTCCCCAGACAACTTTTCACCAATGTCATACCAAGTTTCTTTCATCTCACGAAACAGGGACACTTTGTGGGTTTGGAGACGTTTTACTAGAGGTTCTAAGTCACTTAATTCAATCTGAAAGTTCACACCTCGCCCCAAGGGAGCCTCAAGCTCACCAGTAATCCATCCTTCATCACTGATTTGCTCTAACATCATCTGCACATGCTCTTGTTCGAGATACACAAAATCAGGGTTTTCACGCCTTATGCGAATAGAAAAACCAAGTACATCAACATAAAAGGCAAGCGAGCGCTCAAAGTTGCTAACGGATAGTTCAGGAACCATCGGATTCCAATAATTTTCCATACTTACTTCCTTGTATTAAGGCTCTTGTTGACTGAGTTTTTTCAGAAAGCCTTGCTTAACCTCTGGCCACTCCGAGTCAATAATTGAATACACAACCGTATCTCTTACCGAGCCATCCTTTAAGATTTGATGATTACGCAAGATACCGTCGAGGTTTGCACCAAGCCCTTCAATCGCTCTTCGAGAGACGGCATTCCCAATATGAGTGCGAAACTCGACTGCAATGGCTTCATAGCGCTCAAATATTTGTTTTAGAAGAAGGTATTTACACTCTTTATTTATCAGTGTTCCCCTAGCCGCATTTGAATACCAGGTATAACCAATCAAAGCACGTCTATTTGGTCTATCAACGCCATAGTAACGGGTAGTCCCTACTACTTGATTGGTAGTTTTAGCTCGCACGGCATAAGCTATATTACCTAGATGCATTTGAGCGATAGCATCAACAACGTATTGCTCCATTTTTTCTGGGCTCGGTACATTAGCGAACCATAGCTTCCAATGCTCTCCATCTTTCACGGCCTCGATTAATTCAGATACATGCCCCATAGTAGAGGCTCAAGAGCAACATGCTCACCTTCAATCAGGCTCTGTTCTATCCACATAACTCTCAATTTTCCTTTTATCGCCAACGCGGTGTTAAGTGTTGTGTAACGTTTGCCATTTCACCAAAATGCAAGGCGTAACGTATTCGTCTGGCAAATCTTTGGCTATAGCGCTATTGTAAATATCAAGAAGATATACCTCGAAGAGCAAACTCCGAATTACAAACTTTGAAAACATTGACCAAAGGCTCTTCCCAGCCGAGACAAACTCCAAGCTGATCAACGATTGGTTTCACTTGGCTCTTTGCCACGTTGATTTCAACTTTTAATAACGGGTAGTTTTCGACTTTCCCGTTGCACCCAAACACAGGCGCAGAGCCATCAAGAGCTCGGTGAGAACCGATAACAGAACCAATAGCCCAACAGTGATCATAGTTTCCAATTCTATCGACACCCGACTCATGTAAGGTGCTCAAAACTAGATCTTGTTGCTCAGGCGTACAAAAAATCTCTAGTTTATACATCTAATTTAAACTCCTAAATGCCAAGTATTACGAATCATTTTAACTGCTTGTTATCGCGCTCATCCGTAGTTTTTCTTACACCAATTTTCCCAACTCTTCTCACCCAATTTTTTTCGTGCTTTGACGATTCTGAACGCATTAACAAGCCCCATAAAGAAACCGAAAATAGCAGATGAAATAAGGTAAGTTTTCCAATGTTCGGGCTCTGAGTGCCAAGTAAACATCCACATCAAAGACCCCCAAATTACCGCCATCGATAATCCATACGTCAAGAATACTTTTTGAAGCGATTGAAACACCAGAGGCGTTTGAGACACGTTAGTATATTTTGACCAAATAAAGGCATTTGGCCTCGTTAGGTCTGCAGGGACACCCTTTTCAATAAGGTGCTGCTGAATGAATTTCGCCTTTTCCATCTTTACCTCACTATGCCTATGCCACTTGAATTCTATGACTATGCGACGATTTATCGAGAAGGGTTGTTCAGTGTTACCCACTAAAGGACTAACTAGATTCAATGTGTGTGGGCTGATTGATACACGTTGTTTTCTATCAACGATCCGGAAAACTCAAAAGTCAGTAAACCTATTCGACTAAAACCTAAATGTTCATAAAAGCCATTCGATTCATTTTCTACCCACGTGTACAGCCAGTATTTATTACCAAACTGATTCTCGATTCCATTCAAAAGCTTTCGACCTATCCCTTTACCTTTGAAAATGTTATCTACATAAAGTTTGTCTACTTCAAAGCCATTGCCAGACGTCTGGTAGTGCGATTCAAGGTTAACCATTACGTAGCCTTGAATAACCTCATTTTCTTCACTTACAAACACACGATATTTAGTGGTATTCAATATTTCAAAGAAGTAGGCTGCCGTGAAAGTAGACAAGGCATACTCAGCGTATTCAGTTTTGACCCCTTCTCTCGCATATGTGTCTAGCCAGACTTTAATGGACAATGCCGCTAATTTTACACAGTCGTCTTTTGTCGCTTCCCTGACCATTTCCTCTCCAAGCACAGCAGTTATTAAACTGAATAATTATGATTTTTATCACTAGAGCATTTCTGTCTAATAATTTAACCATCTCATACTTAGTTAAATAACTCATTTAATAACAGTATCTTACCAATATAACCGTATCATACATGACGAAAAGCAGAAGTATTCCGTATAGCTAAAATTGAATGCAGAAATTATGTGAATGTGTGTATTACTTATCATTTCCCTCATGTACTTCTTCATCCAAACAAAGATTGTTGGCCTAGATCTGTATGAGGCGTGATGGTTAGTAAATTATGGATGACGTGATCGTTGATATAATCTCTACCGGATTTGCAAAAAAAACCGACATGATTGTCGGCTTTTCGTTTGGATATAAACTGCAAATAAAGTACTCAAAATGTTCCGGCTGAAGGTCACCTTTCCTGCTCCCTTTGAACTTCTAGCAGAGAAGCTAACCAACGCTTTGTAAAAACTCCCCAAAAGCTACGTTGAAGTGCAATGGTTTCTCAATGTGGGCATTGTGCGCACAATCGTTAATGATACACATAGAACTGTGCTCAATACCCTTCCACAATACTGATACCTGCTCATCCCATGGATAAGTTTTATCTGAGTCCGCCCATATAATTAATACTGGCATTCTGTATTTAGAGACATAGGGTTCACCATTCCAACTGTTCATTGCGATAAGTCCGTTTAGATAGGACTGAAACGAAACCTTGTCTGCAAGTTGCATCGATTGCTTGAGTACCTGAGGCGCTAATTCATTTTTAAACCAACTAGACACTGCCCTCTGTTTGCTGTCGCCATAGGTAAAAGAGGATGCATTCTTGATACTCTCTTGTAATGGTTCAAACCTACCAGGCAAGTCGCCTTTCGGTCCTGTTCCGTACAAGGTCAAACTGGCGACTTGTTCAGCCCATTTATGCCCAATCTGCTGGGCGACCATTCCTCCCATTGAGTGCCCTATTAGGTGAAAACGCTTTATTCCAAGCACTGCAAGTTGTGACATAACATCTTGAGCCATATCTTGAATCGTCTCAAAAGCTGTCTCATCAGAACGTTCACCAAAGCCTTTCAAACAAACAGGGACTACTTGCATGTTTTTCTCTAAAAAAGGTACTTGAGCACTCCAATATTCTGGGCCACTTAAAAATCCATGGATCATCACCAGTGGTACATTAACTTTCATTCACATTACCCCATAACATTTGGTAGCCACACGGCAAGCTGAGGAAAGATAACCATCAGTACAATCAAAAATATCAGAGCACCAATGAAAGGCAAGCAGCCTTTAATGACATCGACAATAGTCAGACGATCTTTCTCAATAGACTGAATAACATACAAATTCAGGCCAACAGGAGGAGTCAATACAGCGACTTCCATTGTTATTGTGTAAATGACACCGAACCAAATCAAGTCAAAGCCTGAAGCTTGAATCAGAGGAAACAAGGTTGGCAGAGTTATGAATGTCATCGAAACAGGCTCTAAGAACATGCCTAAAATAATGTAGAACAAAATAATCAGTGCAAGCGTCGTGTATGGCGATAGTTCCAGAGAAGTAAACAAGCTAGTGAACTCTTGTGGCACTTGATAGTAAGTCATCACAAAACCAAAAAGCACACCAGAAGAAAGTAATAAGCCTAAATAACCCATCGTCTTCATGGTCGCTTTGATTGATTCAAAGAACCCTTTGAGATCCATTCCCCCAACAGTCATAGCAAGTAGCAAGGTAATCACACAAGAGACACCTGCCGCTTCAGTAGGGGTCGCGATTCCCGCATAGATGGAAACTGTAATAATAAGACCGATAACCATCACTGGAATTATCGCGCTCAATGCTAGCCCCCAAGGAATGCTTTCACTGTCATCAGCCCCTGGCACAGATCCTTTTTGTAAGACACTCCACCCTTTAATGATAAGAAAGAAAAAGGAAACCAAAATTAAGCCCGGTACAACGCCCGCAATAAATAGTTGTCCGATAGACTGATCGGTCACTATTCCGTAGAAAAGAAGAATCAAACTTGGCGGGAGCAGAACGCTGAGTGTTCCACCAGCAGCGAGCACCCCACTGGCGAGTTTTTTGTCGTAGCCAAGGTCTAACATTACTGGAAGCGCGACGCCACCAATGGTCAATGAGCCAACCATACTCGATCCACATACAGCGCCAAAGCCAGCACAAGCGCCAACACTCCCGTATGCAGCAGAACCTGTAATTGACACCTTACTATGCATAAACCAATACAGATTGGGGCCTATGTTGGACCTGCCAATCAATTCCCCTAATAACACAAACAGCGGAACCGATAATAAAACGTAATCTACCCACACACCCCACATTTTAAGTTCGGCTGTAACAAGTGTTGTAGAAAAAGACTGAATTGAAAGAAGAAACGGAACGGATGCACCCGCCAGTGCAAATGGGATTGGTAAACCCATCACAATGAATAAAATTAGTAGCCCCATCAAGCCGAGACCAACTTCATACCACTCAAGCATATATTATTCTCCAAGCTTTACTTGAGGCACAGAAGTCGTGCCACGAATTGACTCAAGTTTATGCATTATCGAGTCATAGAGTTTTAAAATAGAAACCAAAGATAAATTGAGTAATGAAACAAAAACTCCGGCCCAAAAATAATACTTAGGCCATAACAATATTTCTGAGGCTGCAAGCGACACATAGGACTTAGATAGCCCTTTAAAGGCGGCCAAAGCGAAAAAAACAGAGATAACCATCATCAGTGAGTTGTTCGCAATTTCCAGATAGTCTCTTTTCCCTTTAGAGAGTTGGTCGATAAAAATCGTTACCTTGGGAAAAGCATCTGCCTTAAGTGCGTATGATAGACCAACGAACGCTAATGGTACTAACATCAAAGCCGTTGCTTCTGTAACCATCCCATCAGGACTACCTATTACGTATCTCATGAATACGCCATAGGTAATCCAGAAAGCTTGGACAATAACGATTACACCACCGCAATACAGTAGTACATTCGTTGAAATATCCAATGCTTTTCTGAATTTACCTTCCATAGTTTCTGTCCCTAGATTGAGTTCGCAGCAAAGAGGTCTTTCATCTTAACTGAAAGCTCTGTTCCACAATCATTCTTCAGCTCGTTTTCCCAAGATGTGGAAATATCGGAAACTAACTTAAGCTTTTGCTCTGAGGTCAGTTCAAGAACCGTACCGCCTTCTTGTATAGCTTCTGCAATCCGCGCATCTACCCACTTTTCATATTGAGGTTTTAGCCAAGCTTCGGTCTCTTTAGCTGCCTCTAGTAGCGCTTGCTGGTCCGTTTCAGAAAGCGAGTCAAATCGCTCTTTATTCATCATGTACATGATGTTGCCGTAAAATATTCCAGCATCCACCATGTGTGGCATCACATTCCAAAGCTTCCAGGAGCTATAAGTTGCTACACCCATGTTGATCCCATCAACAACACCGCGCTCCGCAGATTGAAATACTTCTTTAGGAGAAATAAAGACTGGCTTGCCGCCCCAACCTTCAATCATCTTGCTCACTAGTGGCCCAACAGAACGAACTAGCTTGCCGTTTAAGTTGGAAAATTCTTCAACAGAATTGACCTGCTCGTTGAACCACCACTCTTGGTCATAAGAGTAATTAGAGTTCATGAGAGGAACCAAGCCGTTCTGGTTAGCCTCCGGAGTAATGAGATCACGATATTGAGAATCCATGTCTAACTGCCCGCTCAAATCAACCGCTGACGGATATAATGAAGTGGTTCGATAACATGAAAGTCGATTATCAGCGCTGATCCAGCTGATATCTGCAACCCCGCCTTGTACAGCATCAACCCCTTCACTCCATCCGTGTAGCGTGGAGGATGGATAGATTCTGACTTTCAGATTTCCGTTGGATTTTGCTTCTGCTATTTCCGCAAATTTTTTAAACCCTTCATACCTAATGTCCGATTCATTCACATAGGTAGAAAGCCTAATTACTTCTTTGCTCATTGCATTGAAAGACAGTAATCCACCAATAATTAAGCTGGCTAGTTTGATTGATTTTTTCATGTAATCTCCATTTACAACATTTCATTAAATCTTCTTACTATCAGTATTCAGTACTAACAGTCACGGTTAATAGGTAAGGTCTGATTGAAAAGTCTCACTCCTATCGATTACTCGTAATTAGGGAAGTCAAAGCTGTCACGATAGCCAAATAACGCTTGAGCGCCTCCGGTATGCACAAAGACAATGTTCTCGCCCTTCTTAAAGTGACCATTTCGAACGAGGTCGATAAGACCCGCGGCCCCTTTGCCCGAATACACTGGATCAAGCAAAATACCTTCAAAACGTGAGAACATGTTGATCGCTTCGATCGTTGAAGGTGCCGGAATCCCATAGCCTTCGCCAACATAGTCACAATTCGCCACTACATCTTCGCGTTTTACTGCGTCTGCCGCGCCCATGTGCTCAGCAGTACGTTGAGCCAATTTGAAGACATTGCCTTCTTGAGTTGGTTTATCAACGCGCACCCCGATACCAAGTACTGGAATTTGACTGTTGGTCATCGCAAAACCGGTGACCAGCCCTGCTTGAGTACCAGCACTCCCCGTAGCGTGTACTACGTGGTCAACCTTCAGGTTTCGGTCATTGCTTTGTTTTAAGATCTCTAATGCACAATCTACATATCCAAGAGCACCAATATGGTTCGAGCCACCACCCGGTACGATGTAAGGCTTCTTGCCTTGAGCACGCAGTGTCGCTGCCACATCTTCCATCGCAGCGTTCATATCTGTACCCCCTGGGTACTTAGAGAGATGAGCATTGAATAGCTGGTCTAACATAACGTTGCCGTTAAACTTATAATCAGGGTCATGACTTGCCGTACGATCTTCTAGTAAGACGATGCAATCCATCTTCAGCTTGGTCGCTATCGCCGCCGTTTGACGCGCATGGTTCGACTGTGTGGCCCCTTGAGTAATGATGGTATCAGCACCTTGTTCAACGGCATCAGCCATCAAAAATTCCAACTTTCTAGTTTTATTACCGCCACCAGCTAGGCCTGTACAATCATCTCTCTTGATCCAGATGTTTGGGCCTCCTAACGCTTCACTCAGATTTTTCATTAGCTCTAAGGGCGTATTCAAGTGGGCAAAATTTAAACGAGGATAACGCGATAAATGCATCTCTCTTCTCCAGTCAATGTTTAGTTAGTGGTTTGTTTAACACTGAATTACATTAGCTCGTGATATCGCTCGAAAGATAATGCTTTTTGCTAACAGGGGTGTTAACTTTTGTTTAACAAAAATATCGACATTCATAATTTTGGACAAGGATTCGCCACATGGATTTGAAGTGGATTGAGGACTTTTTACACCTTTCTCAATACGGAAGTTTTGCAAAAGCAGCCAAAGCAAGAAACATCACTCAACCTGCTTTTGGCCGAATAATCAAGCTATTAGAAGAATGGGTAGGGACTGACCTTGTTAATAGGAACACTTACCCAGCGACATTCACTAAAGCGGGATTTCGGTTTCTAAAACATGCGAATGACCTCAAACAACAAATAGACTACGCTCGACTAGAAACGGCCAGGGAAGTTAACAATAATGAAACAAAAGTCACATTTCATACTCAGCACTCGCTGTCTGAATATGTCGTTAATAAGATGATTAATGAATACACCCACGCGTTTAAAACGGCCTTAGTTTATGTCAGCCCAAATAACTTACATGATTCAGTGCAAGCATTTATCGACAACCGATCTGATTTTCTTATCGGCTTATCTTTCAAGGGCAGTCGACTTTATGCACCTAATCCAGAAGTCGAATCTGTCACGATCGGGCATGAGTGCCTAATACCAGTTGTTGCCACTAAAAATGATGGTTTAGCCCTCTACAAAGACTGCAAAAACTCAAGCGTCCCTCTGCTCAGTTATCCATCGAATACTTTTTTCGCACAAGTATTAGAAAAACATGGCTCAATAGCTCAAAGCCTTTGTAGTTTTGATATCGTGTACGAAAACGCCGTCACACATTCTCTCAAATCAATGGCGCTATCGGGCCACGGGGTGGCGTGGTTGCCAGAAGGCTTTGTTCAAGAAGAGCTCGAGCAAGGTTTATTGGTGAGGTTTTCAGAAACCATTTCACCAATTAACGCTAAAATAAAACTCTACCGCTTCTCGACTGAAGAAATGACACCTGGAATGGGGAAGTTGTGGCACCACTTCAAAACGACTAACGTTGAAAACAAAAGGCAAAAGAAACTGGTTACTGACCTTGCAAAGCCAATAGATAGCTAACATAAACGCAGCTACTCCTTTCAAGGTAAGAAGATAAAAGATAAGCCGACAAATACGGCTTATCTTTTAACAGGGTCGCCTAACTGGCCAAGGCACTCAAAAACTCGGCTTCAAACTCTTCATCGGCTTCTCGGGTTAGGCACTCCACTAGCCAGTCGATGCTTTGATGGTCTAGCTTACTGTTCACCACAAAGGCTTGCTTTACGCCAGACTGACCCAGCTTGGCAGAACCGTAGTTCTTGAATGACTTATTGCCGTGGTAATGGAGTGACTTGATTGCCTCAGCGTTAGGTTCTGGCAAGGCATCGAGTGTGTTGGCCAGTTGAATCACCAGCTCCATTGGGTTCTTGGATGATGAGATGCGATACAGAAAACCGCCCTCCACTCTTTGGCGTACCCAGTAATCAAAGCCACTGCAGTCCATCACTTTGTCGCTGACCAAGGCGGCTTCACTGCGATAACCACATGGTTCAACCACTACTGGGGTATGTTTGAACTCTGGCTGACCTGATGCCGCATCGGTATGCGGCAAGATCAGGTCGCATGGTTTGCTGTCTTTGGCGGTCGGTGCGTTCCAATGAATCGGCATGAAGACTTGTTCACGGCGCATCTCTTTGGTCACTACTAAGCGGGCTTGGCACTCCCCTTGTGCGCTGCGCACTTTCACCACAGGATTAATGGTCGCGTGGTTAAACGCATCTAGCCCGAATTCATCCAAGTTCAGTTCTGAAACCGTATCTGGGTGCATGGCGACAAACGGTTCTGGGGTGTGTTCACCTAAGCCTGCCGCCAAACCTGTGCGGCTCATGGTGTGCCATTGGTCTCGGATTCGACCTGTGTTCATGATAAGCGGGAATTCCAGGCTGGTATCGGCAATCGGTTTGTCGTGCTCAACTGCAATAAACTGCGCTTTGCCTGATTCAGTAAAGAACTCACCATTGGTGAACATGCGCTGCTCAATGATCTCTGGTTGATACTCTAATACTGGCCATTGCTGTGGAGTGAGTTCGCCATAACCTTTCTCATCCAGTTGCGTGAGTCCAATTAAGCACAAGTCACGCTCTTTACCTGTTTCATTGCCGAGCGCTGTCATCTCGCAATACTCTTTGAAGATCTCGCCTTCGTGGCGGAACTCGAATTGCTCTTTGAATCCCATTTTTTGCGCGACTTCTTTTAATATCCACCAATCGGGTTTGGCTTCCCCTGGGCTTGGTAATATACGGCGTTGGCGTGAGATTCGACGCTCAGAGTTAGTCACGGTGCCCGACTTCTCGCTCCACCCTTGCGCGGGCAACACCACATCAGCCAAGCGAGTGGTCTCAGTATCGGCAATACAATCCGACACCACCACAAATGGGCACTTCTCTAATGCGGCTTTGATCTTTTCGCTATCTGGCAAACTCACAACTGGGTTAGTCGCCATGATCCACACCGCCTTGATTTTGCCTTCATTCATGGCATCAAACAGGTCAATCGCTTTTAAACCCGCATGTGTGGCTAAGCTGTCGGTTTGCCAGAACTCGCTCACCGTTTGGTGTGATTGCGGATCACCAAATTCAAAGTGCGCTGCTAAAGTATTGGCTAAACCGCCCACCTCACGTCCGCCCATCGCGTTCGGCTGGCCCGTTACAGAGAATGGCCCCATGCCCGGCTTGCCGATTTTTCCGGTCGCTAAATGGCAGTTAATAATGGCATTCACCTTGTCACACCCTTGTGTCGATTGGTTCACGCCTTGGGAGTAAATGGTCAGCACCTTCTCATTCGATGCAAACAAACTGTAGAACTGTTTTAGCTGCTGCTCTGATAACCCTGTGAGCTCAGGAACACTTTTGTCGCCCCAGCCTGATTCGGTGTAACGATATTGAGTTGCAGATCGAATCGACTCAGTAAAGCCTTGAGTGTGGTTTTCTATGTAGTCTGAATCTAGCTTGTCGTTATCGTCGAGGTAGCCTAATAAGCCGTTAAACAGCGCCACGTCTGAGCCTGATTCCAATGCCAAGTGCATGTCGGCAATTTCACAGGTATCGGTATAACGCGGGTCAATGACAATCACTTTTAATGCAGGGTTGGCTTGTTTGGCGGCTCTTAACCTTTGGAATAACACAGGGTGACACCAAGCTAGGTTTGAGCCTGTAATCACAACTAGCTCGGCTTGCTCGAGATCTTCATAACAAACAGGAACTGTGTCTGCACCAAATGCACGCTTATGCCCGACCACGGTTGAAGCCATACACAGCCTAGAATTACTGTCGATGTTGCCACTGCCGATGAAGCCTTTCATCAGTTTATTGGCAACATAATAGTCTTCGGTAAGCAGCTGACCAGACACATAGAACGCAACCGAATCGGCCCCAAATTCTTCGATGGTTTGATTGAATTTGTCTGCGACCAACTGAGTGGCACGGTTCCAGTCCAGCTCTTGTTTTTGCTCATTCTGAATATGAGCAGGCTGTGTTAGGCGTCCTAAAGGCGTGACGGTATCACCAAGCGCAATCCCTTTAGTGCATAGCTTTCCATAGTTTGACGGGTGGTCTTTATCACCACGCACTTCTAGTTTTCCTAACGATGTCGGTCTCGCTTCTATTCCACACCCTACACCACAATAAGCACAGGTTGATTTTATCCAGCCGCTGTTTGAATCGGTCATCCGTTTCTCGCTCAATTATCCATAATTGTAATAACTCAAACCAAGCAAATAGCACGCCACTTAATACCAGCCGACCAAATTGAAATATTTCCCCTTAAAAACAACAAGTTAACTAAAGATAAAATATCAACACTGAACAAAATCGAACTTAACCAAGATAGAAACTTAATTTTTGCACCATCTTGCGGAAAGTTGCACCACAAACGCTCATTTATATAAATCTAACAAAAACTTCACATACCACTTTAGGGGTAATTACGTGCCACCTGCAATTTTTAAACATCTGAAATATATAGATTAAATTTTATTTAAATGAACAACTCGCAATCTGGCACCCTCCTTACTCCACTAAAAACCAAGACTTAGAAAAAACATTTTTGTTTTTCTTGATGATTATGAATTGAGTGGAATCTCAACCCGGTATTCATCTGCTAACGACTAGAAATTAGATGCTAGTGATGGTGACGCCGAGAATAAGGAATGGATTATGAGCAAGAAGAAAATCGTCGTTGTTGGTAACGGCATGGTTGGACACAAATTTATCGACAACATCCTGCAATCAGACAGTGATGAGTTTGATGTTATTACTTTTAGTGAAGAGCCAAGGTTGGCCTACGACCGTGTTCAGTTGACCGCTTACTTCAAGCGCGGAAATGCTGATGATTTGGCATTAACCAGCGAAGAGTATTACCAAAGTAATGGCGTCAATTACCTTCTCAACGCGAGAGTCGCTCAACTAGATACTGAAAATAAGTGCGTTGTGACTGAATCGGGACATACCGAGAGTTATGACACCTTGATTCTGGCGACCGGTTCATTCCCTTTTGTTCCCCCAATTCCCGGTAACGACCAAGAACACTGCCACGTTTATCGCACCATCGAAGATTTAGACGCCATTGCACTCTCAAGTAAAGGCAGCAAATCTGGCGTCGTTATTGGTGGTGGCCTACTTGGCTTAGAAGCCGCAAACGCAGTCAAAAACCTTGGCTTGGAAACCCATGTGGTTGAATTTGCACCTCGCCTGATGGCCGTTCAATTAGATGACGGTGGCGGTGCCCTACTGCGCAGAAAGATTGAAGACCTTGGGGTGCAGGTTCACACCGAGAAGGCCGCCTCTGAGATAGTCGCGGGTGAGAACGCTCGCTACAGAATGAACTTTGCAGACGGCACCCACCTTGAAACCGATATGATCGTGTTCTCTGCGGGTATTCGCCCTCAAGATGCTCTAGCTCGCAGCTCTAATATTGCCATTGGTGAACGTGGCGGCATCGTGATTAACGATCACTGCCAAACCAACATCGACAACGTGTATGCGATTGGTGAGTGTGCGCTTTGGGACAACAAGATCTTCGGCTTAGTCGCACCCGGTTACTCCATGGCGAAAGTCGCGGCTTCGCATATTGTCTCCGGCGGTACTGACGATGCTGCATTTACTGGCGCTGACATGAGTACCAAGCTCAAGCTGCTTGGCGTCGATGTGGCCAGTATTGGTGAAGTACACGGCAAGACGGAAGGCGCTCAGTCGTATACCTATAACGATGAAATTGAGCAAGTTTATAAGCGCCTGATCATCTCGGCAGACGGTACAAAGATTGTCGGTGCAGTATTGGTCGGTGATGCAGAAGCTTACGGTTCGCTACTGCAAATCAAACAAAACGATATGCCTCTTCCTGAAAACCCATCAGTGTTGATTTTACCTAACGTGGCCGATGATTCAGGTTCGGCAATGGGCGTTGAAGCTCTGCCCAATAGCGCAGTGATTTGTTCGTGTTTTGATGTAACCAAAGGCGACATTAAAGACGCCGTTTCAGCAGGCTGCACCACGATGGCCGCATTGAAAGAAACCACTAATGCGTCGACAGGTTGTGGCGGTTGTTCTGCCCTTGCTAAACAGGTTCTGGATAGTGAGCTGAGTAACCTAGGTGTCGAGGTTTCTAACGATATCTGTGAGCACTTTTCTTATTCTCGTCAAGAGCTAACTGACATCATCCGCGTCAACAAAATCAAGACCTTCGATGAGCTGTTAGATTCTCACGGAAACGGATTGGGCTGTACTGTGTGTAAACCGGCTGTCGGTTCGATTCTGGCTTCGTACTGGAACGATTACATCCTCGAAGATCAACACATCGAACTGCAAGACACCAACGACATTTACCTCGGCAACATGCAGAAAGACGGCACCTACTCTGTGGTTCCGCGTATTGCTGGCGGTGAAATCACACCCGATAGACTAATCGTGCTTGGTGAAGTCGCTAAAGAGTTCGACCTTTATACCAAGATCACCGGTGGTCAGCGTGTCGATTTGTTCGGCGCGCAACTTAATGAACTGCCAATCATCTGGAAAAAACTAATCGATGCGGGTTTTGAAACAGGCCATGCCTACGGTAAATCGGTACGTACCGTGAAATCGTGTGTCGGTAGCACTTGGTGTCGATACGGCGTCGACGACAGTGTTGGCTTAGCAATTCGACTTGAGAACCGCTACAAAGGGCTGCGTTCACCCCACAAGATCAAGTTTGCGGTTTCTGGCTGTACGCGCGAATGTGCAGAAGCCCAATCAAAAGACTTTGGCATTATCGCTACCGACAAAGGTTGGAACCTCTACATCTGTGGTAACGGCGGTATGCGTCCTCGCCACGGTGACCTTTTTGCTACCGACCTTGATGAAACCACCCTGCTGCAATACATCGACCGCATTCTGATGTTCTACACACGTACCGCAGACCGCCTACAGCGTACATCGGTATGGATGGAAAACCTTGAAGGCGGCATTGAATATCTCAAACAAGTCGTGATTGAAGACAAGCTCAATGTTGCTGAAGAACTTGAGGCCGATATCGCCCTCAACATCGAAAAATACCAGTGTGAATGGAAAACCACCATCGAAAACCCTGAAAAGATGAAACGCTTCCAGCACTACATCAACAGCGAAGAAATGGACACTAGCCTGTCATTCATCAAAGAACGAGAGCAGCGTTTTCCTAAGCCGAGCTTGAGCTCTTCTTCAGATTCACAACGAGATGAAATGCTCACCAACGCAGACCAAATCGAAGTCACGGAAGTTTCGTAAGCCGAATTGACGGTGAGTGAATAAGTAACAACTAAACCCAATATCGATAGTCGACAGCGGGCAGCCCAAGAAAACTGCTGTCGGCTATCACCCTAATTAAATTGATTATTAGTTTTATGTTTTGACTAGGAGAAAGTCATGGAAAATTGGACAACCGTATGCAGCACCAGCGATCTGACCCCAAACGGGGGAATTTGCGCCAAAGTAGACGATAACCAAGTGGCTATTTTTTACTGCAAGCGCAGCGACACGCTTTATGGGCTCTCTAACTACGACCCTATCGGCAAGGCGAATGTGATGTCACGTGGTATAATTGGTTCATTAAGCGGAGAACCTTACGTGGCCTCACCCTTATACAAGCAGCATTACCACTTAGAAACTGGCGAATGTCTTGAACAGCCTGAGCTCAAGCTCGTGAAATTTGAAGTTCGCAAGCAAGGAGAACAAGTTCAAGTTCTCGCACCGCTTGCTATCGCCAGTTAACTAAAACGCCGACACCATCATGCAAACGCTTATTGGCGTGCGCAATTTCGGCACAGGGTTTATGCACATTAAAAGCGTTCGAAGTTCGGAAGTAACGCAGATGCACAAACCGGGTAATTTTCCAGATTTAAAGGATTTAAACCATGGATAACACTAAATTTTCGCTGCTTTCATTTACGGGTAAGATGAAGGTCTTACACCTAAGCTGGATGGCCTTTTTCATTACCTTTGTTGTGTGGTTCAACTTTGCCCCACTACTGCAAATGGTAAAAACGTCGCTTGGTCTTTCTACTGAAGAGATCAAAACACTGCTTATTCTCAACGTTGCATTGACCATTCCGGCGCGTGTCGCCATTGGTATGTTAACCGACAGGTACGGCCCAAGATTGGTCTACTCTTCGCTACTCGCGGTCTGTTCAATCCCTTGTTTTATGTTTGCTCTGGCAGACTCTTTCATTCAAGCTGCGATTGCTCGTTTCCTACTTGGCTTCATTGGCGCTGGCTTCGTCGTTGGTATTCGTCTTGTGTCTGAGTGGTTCCCACACAATGAACTAGGTACAGCTGAAGGTATTTACGGCGGTTGGGGTAACTTCGGTTCAGCAGCGGCAGCATTCACGCTTCCAACTCTGGCTTTAGCATTTGGTGGTGAAGACGGCTGGCGTTATGCGGTCGGTATTACTGGCGTAATGAGCTTAGCGTTCTCGTTTGTGTTCTACAAAAACGTAACGGATACACCAAAAGGTTCTACTTACTTCAAACCGGCTCAAGTAACGGCAATGGAAGTGACATCAAAGGGGGACTTTTTCTTCCTACTTATTATGAAGATCCCAATGTATGCCGCTTTAGCGCTACTGACATGGAAGCTATCACCAACCAACATCAACATGTTGTCTGACATGGCGGTGTATTCAGTGTATGCAGGTTTAGCCGCACTTTACGTGTACGAAGTGTCGCAAGTTTGGAAGGTAAATAAGAACGTATTTAAAGAAGAAGTGCCAGAGATTCACCAGTACAAATTCAAGCAAGTAGCGGTACTTAACGTATTGTACTTCGCGACATTTGGTTCTGAATTGGCTGTTGTTTCAATGCTGCCTTTGTTCTTCTCTGAAACCTTTGAATTAACACCCGTTCTTGCAGGTATGGTTGCATCGGCTTATGCCTTTATGAACCTAATGTCTCGCCCAGGTGGTGGTTGGATTTCAGATAAATTCGGTCGTAAACCAACACTGCTTATTCTGACGATTGGTCTTGCTGTCGGTTACTTTGCAATGGGTCAAGTAGACAGCACATGGCCAGTATGGCTAGCGGTTGTTGCTGCGATGGCGTGTTCTTTCTTCGTACAAGCCGGTGAAGGTGCGGTGTTTGCGACAGTACCTCTGATTAAACGTCGTATGACAGGTCAAATTGCAGGTATGACTGGCGCTTACGGTAACGTGGGTGCGGTGATTTACCTAACTGTGCTTTCATTCGTAAGTTACCAAACCTTCTTCTTGGTGATTACAGGAACAGCAGTACTAGGCTTCGTTACTCTGATGTTCATGGAAGAGCCTAACGGCCAAATTGCTGAAGTGAATGACGACGGTAGCGTGACCTTGATTAACGTATCGAGCTAACCACTCATTGAATCGGGAGTAGTACCAAGGTGTGTTTCACCACTTTGGTACTACGTTCAAAGGCTCTGCATTCGCTAGAGCTTTTGTTCTTTCTCAGATGTGCTCTCAAGCAAATGAGAAGACGGCCAGTTAAGAAGAAGACCAGTTATGACAATTTCATTCAGCCAAGGGCAAGTCGTCACGCCGGAATCCAACAACCAGTTAACGCTTAAGTTTGGTGGTTATTCGAATAAAGGCATACGTGATGAAAACCAAGACGCCATCATTGTAAAGCACCCCAAAACTCGTACTGAGCAAGAGTTGAAAGGCAGTGTCGCCTGCATAGCAGACGGGGCAAGTTGCAGTGAACACGGCCAGAAAGCCAGTCACACCAGCGTGATGCAGTTTATAGACGACTATTACGCGACTCCCCAAAGCTGGAGCATTCAGCGTTCGGCGCAAAAGGTCTTAACGTACCTCAATTCTTGGCTCTTCAACACGTCTGTTTCTAATATCCATCCCGCACAACAAGTGAACCACAATGCCCTCGTTTCGACGTTCAGCAGCGTGATATTAAAATCGAACACCGCACATATATTCCACGTTGGCGACAGTCGCATTTACTTACTAAGAGATGGTGAATTACGCCAACTGACCCGCGACCACACCCGTAAGAATATGGGGCAGAAGCATTACTTAACACGCGCCTTAGGCATGGATAACCAACTCAACGTTGACTATCAAACCCTGCCTATTAAGAAAAACGACTGCTTTATCCTCACTTCGGATGGTGTGCACGAGTTTGTCTCGCCCAACACATTCAATGAACACATCGATAAGCCTGGAGCGGATTTCGAATACGCAGCACAGACCATCTGTAACACCGCTTTAAGCCACAACAGTTCAGACAACGTGAGCTGCTTGATTGTGCAAGTTAGTCATCTACCTAAGCCTTCGCTCATCGAGTTCCATGAAAAACTGGCTAAACGAGCCATTCCGCCCGCTTTAAAGCTCGGACAAAGTATCGACAACTTTATGGTGCTTGAGGTGTTGTATGCAGGCTCTAGAAGCCATGTGTATCGTGTGATGCAAAAAGAGACACAAACCGAGTTCGTGTTAAAAGTCCCTTCCGTTCAATATCACGATAGCCCGTCGCAACTGAGAGCTTTCTTTAATGAACAATGGGCTGGCATCTTGCTGAACAATAAGAAGGTAATGAAGGTCTACCCGACGCCAGAGAACTCGCAATTTTTATATCAAATCTGCGAATGGGTAGAAGGCATCACGCTAAGACAATGGATGTACGACAATCCAAAACCGTCACTCAATGAAGTACGCGACATACTAGAAAAAATCACACAAGGTATTCGAGTATTACAACGCGCAGACATGGTGCACCGAGATTTAAAGCCCGAGAACATTATGCTTCAACATGATGGTGAGATAAAAATCATCGACCTTGGCGCTGTATTAGTCAGAGGACTTGAAGAGGGAGAGCTCGCAGACAAAGACGACACTCCATTAGGTGCGGTCAATTACATTGCCCCCGAGACCATCAAACATAACAGCGCGACCACCAGCTCAGATCTGTTCTCTATCGCCGTGATCGGCTATGAGATGCTGACAGGTACATTGCCCTACTCTGAAATGACGGCACAATCGCTTAAGCAATCTCGCCACCATCAATGGGAATACCAACCCATCACTCAGAAACGAGCGGACTTACCAAGTTGGGTAGATTTGGTATTACAAAAAGCCTGCGCGGAATCACCAAGCGAACGTCATCAAGTGTTGGGGGATTTTGTCGCTGACCTTTACACACCAAACCAAAGTTTGGTGAAAAGCAAAGCCAAGCAACCTTTGATAAACCGAAATCCAATCCAGTTTTGGAAGGTGTTGGCTTTGTTGCTCGGCATGGTTGCCATTGTAGAGTTGGGCTTATTGCTTGGTTCAAGTTAAGTGTCCAAGTTCGAGTTAATTACAGGTTCGAGTTAACTCCAAGTTCGAGCTAAGTGCCCAAGTCTAACCTAGCTTATATAAACTAACTGGAATTAGCCTCGTTTCACTAAGCTTCTTGGCACGAGTTCAATGCCAGCTTGGTAACGCTTAGCCGATGCATTTAACGCTAAAGCAAAAGCACTATCAGCAATAACTTCGAATTGCTGTGGCAGTGAATGGACTTTGAAAGGCAAGAAGTCCAATAAACGGTTATCACCAAAGGTTGCCAGTTTTACTTGATTGATCAGCTCTGGCTTTTCAACCATCACATCCAACACGCCCTCTAACAAAGTGTAAGACATAGTCACAATCGCATCAGGAACCGTGCCTTTAGCTATCCACTCTTCAAAAACCTCTCGTCCAGATTCCCTATCAAAGTGCTCACCATAACCCACAACCATCGGCTTGTTTTCTGCTAGCCCTGTTTGTTGAGTATGTGCTTTATTTGCCGCTTCAAAACCTAGGTGACGTTCACGTGAGATATTTAGATCAGGAAGTGCACCTATCAAACCAACACTATGAATGTTGTCATCGAGAATCGAGTGCGTCAATTCAAACGCGGCTTCGAAATCTTCACTGAGTACGCAAGCAAAGTGCTCATCATCTAACGGACGGTCAATTGCGATCACAGGCGTTCCTGAGTTTTGCAACTTTAAGTAGAACTCGTTGGCGTCTGGCATTGAGCTCGCAACCAGCAAGGCATCAATACGACGACTTACCAAAGCTTCAGCCACTTTTCGTTCGGTTTCAGCATCATCATCAGAACAACCAATCAATATCTGGTAGCCCACTTTGCGTGAATTCTGCTCTATCAATTTAGCTAAACGCGCGTAACTGCTGTTTTCCAGGTCCGGAATAATCAAACCAAATGAACGGCTATTACCAGCGCGCAACGACGAAGCGGCGTGGTCTGGACGGTAATTATATTCTTCTACAACCGCCATGACTTTCTGTTGAGTCTTTTCACTGATTCTGTATTTCTGCGCCTTGCCGTTGATGACATAACTGGCTGTGGTTTTCGATACTCCAGCCAACTTAGCGATTTCATCAAGTGTCATATGAGTGACCTGTATTTTGTGCGTAGGATCATATAACGAATGATCTGATCCCTGGATTAGTTGAATTATATGCTGAATCGATTCAGTATAAAAGCTGAAAGGATTCAGCAAAATCTGAAAAGTGACTTCAATCATCCTTTTGAATGAATTGAGCGTCATTTGTTGTTAATAAGCTTTCGTTATTTAGCTTTTCGCTATCCGCGAATCAAACCGAATTAACGACACGCAGCAAAACTATTTTGAAAATCGAAATTGGCTTTGCTGAATTTTTTACACTGAATGCTGAACCGATTCAGCTCAGATAAAACAAAGAGCAAAGAGTAAAGTTCACTAATTCTTGCTCTAGTTGGAATCGTAGCGACACACAAATTCTCAAGCGATACGCTAAAGAGGCACCATGCTTAAATTATCAAAATCTGACATCACTCTAGGCCAAACGGCCAATGATAAGTTCCAAGCAATCCAAAACATTGCTGGCGACCTAACAGCCAAAGGCTTAGTTGACTCTGGCTACGTTGAAGGAATGTTGAACCGTGAAAACCAGAACTCTACGTTCCTTGGCAACGGTATCGCGATTCCTCATGGAACGACTGACACTCGTGGCCTAGTGAAAGAGACAGGCGTTGCGGTACACCACTTCCCTGAAGGTATTGATTGGGCAGATGGCAACCGTGTTTACGTTGCGATTGGTATTGCAGCTAAATCTGACGAGCACTTAGGCATTCTTAAGCAACTGACCAAAGTGCTAGCGGCAGATGGTGTTGAAGAGAAATTAAAGCAAGCAAAATCAGAAGACGAAATCATCGCCCTACTTAATGGCGAAGTTCAGCTAGAAGCAGACCTAGACGCTTCTTTAGTTCAACTGCTGTTCCCTGCAAGCGACATGATTCAAATGTCGGCAGTTGCGGGCGGCCTACTTAAGAACACAGGTTGCACAGACAATGCATTCGTTGCTGACTTAGTAACAAAAACACCAACTCACCTAGGCCAAGGCTTGTGGTTGTTGGGCAGCGATAAAGGCGTAACTCGCACTGGCGTATCTTTCGTTTCAACAGCGAACGATTGCGAATACGAAGGCACACCAGTTAAAGCATTGGTGGCATTTGCTGCTTGTAACAGCGCTCACCAATCTATTCTGGCAAACCTAAGCAAGATGGTTTTCGAAGGTAAACAGCAACAACTGTTAACCGCTGACGCAGCACAAGTGATCGGCCTTCTAAAAGGTGAAGCGGTTTCTACAGCTTCTCAAGACGATGACAACTGCGCGGTATTCAAAATCAAAAATGCACACGGCCTACACGCTCGTCCGGGCGCAATGCTAGTAGCTGAAGCGAAGAAGTTCGAATCAACTATCCGCGTATCAAACCTAGATGGCGATGGAAAAGAGGTGAACGCGAAGAGCTTGATGAAAGTAATCGCGCTTGGCGTTAAACACAGCCACCAGCTTCAGTTTGTTGCTGAAGGTGAAGATGCAGTTCAAGCACTTGAGTCGATTGGCAAAGCTATCGCTTCTGGCCTTGGCGAAGGTTAAGGAATCGATATGTCTGATAAACAAATCAAAGCCGTTACCGTAACCCTAAACCCTGCTCTGGATCTGACAGGTAGCATCGATGTGCTAAACGTAGGTTCAGTTAGCTTGGTGAACAAAAGCTCACTGCATGCAGCGGGTAAAGGCGTAAACGTAGCAAAAGTACTTTCAGAGCTTGGCGCTAAAGTGACCGTAACGGGTTTCCTTGGTCGCAATAACGAAGAGCCGTTCTGCCAACTGTTTGAACAGATGGGCGCAACTGACCGCTTTATTCGTGTCGACGGCGCAACTCGCATCAACGTGAAGTTAGTAGAAGAAAGTGGTCAAGTTAGCGACATCAACTTCCCTGGCGTAGCGGTAACACCGATTGCCATCGAGCAGTTTGAGCGCACTCTATTCGGGTTAGCTGAAGACCACGAATATTTCGTGATTGCAGGCAGCTTACCTCAAGGCGTTTCACCTATGTTATGCGCATCGTGGATTCAGAAACTTCACGATATGGGCAAGAAAGTGTTGTTCGACAGTAGCCGTGATGCACTTAAAGCAGGACTCGATGCACAACCATGGCTGATCAAGCCAAACGATGAAGAGCTATCTCAGTTATTCAACGCCGAACTAACTACACGCGACCAATGCCAACACGCAGGCCAAGCCCTAAGTGAAAAAGGCATCGATAACATCGTTGTGTCACTTGGTGCCGAAGGTGTGATGTGGCTTAACCAAGGTGAGTGGTTACACGCTCAACCACCGCGCATGCAAGTAGTAAGCACGGTAGGTGCAGGTGACACATTAGTCGCTGGCCTATGTTGGGGCCACATGCAACAGATGCCAAAACCAGAACTTATTCAATTCGCAACCGCCCTATCTGCTCTAGCAGTTTCACAGGTAGGTGTGGGTGTAACCAGCCAACAAGAGCTGGATTCAGTACGACAAAATATCCAATTACAGGCGCTTAGTGCTCCAACTAGTCAGTTAGACACAAGTAAATAGGACAAAGGGATTATTATGAATATTACCATCATCACAGCTTGCCCAAGTGGCGTAGCAAACAGCATCATCGCAGCGGGCTTGTTAGAGCAAGCTTCAAAAACACTGGGTTGGAACGCCGCTATTGAATGTCAATCTAGCGTATTACCTAACTCTCCAGTATCACAAGACACGATCGACAGCAGCGATGTTGTGGTTATTGCTGCCAACACAAACGTTGATAAAGCGCGCTTTGTTGGCAAAAAAGTGTACCAAGAAGCTATCTCTGAATGCACAGCAGATGCAAAAGCATTTCTAGAGAAAGCGGTAGCCCAAGCAACGGTATTAGACGCTTCTCAAGTTGAGACTACAGTGGAAATTACTGGTACTTCAGCAAACTCTTCTACAACAGCAAGTACAGGCAGCAAAAAGATCGTAGCGATAACGGCTTGCCCGACTGGCGTTGCACACACCTTTATGGCCGCTGAAGCGCTGGAAGCAGAAGGCAAACGCCTAGGTCACCAAATCAAAGTGGAAACTCGCGGCTCTGTAGGTGCGAAAAACCAACTGACAGACCAAGAAATCGCAGACGCTGACCTTGTTATCATCGCAGCAGACATCGATGTTCCACTGGATCGCTTTAACGGCAAAGCGCTATACAAAACGACAACAGGTCCTGCTTTGAAGAAAACAAAGCAAGAGATGGAAAAAGCATTCGCAGAAGCTAAGCCATACCAGCACACAGCGTCTTCTAATTCAGCGCCTGCTGATGAGAATAAAGGTGTGTACAAGCACCTAATGACAGGTGTATCTCACATGCTTCCTGTGGTTGTTGCCGGTGGTTTGATCATCGCACTGTCTTTCGTATTCGGTATCGAAGCGTTTAAAGAAGAAGGCACATTAGCAGCAGCATTGATGACTATCGGTGGTGGTTCTGCATTCGCACTGATGATTCCTGTTCTTGCTGGTTTCATTGCATTCTCTATTGCTGACCGTCCGGGTCTGGCTCCAGGTCTAATCGGCGGTATGTTGGCTAGTTCAACAGGCGCAGGTTTCCTAGGTGGTATCGCAGCGGGTTTCATTGCGGGTTACGCAGCAAAATTCATTGCCGACAAGGTTCAACTTCCACAATCCATGGAAGCCCTCAAACCGATTCTGATCATTCCGTTTATCGCGAGTTTGTTCACTGGTTTGGTCATGATTTACATCGTTGGAGGTCCAGTTTCAGGCGTGATGAGCGCAATGACAGACTTCCTAAACAACATGGGAACGTCTAATGCGATTCTTCTGGGTGTGATTCTAGGCGCAATGATGTGTTTCGACCTTGGTGGCCCAGTAAACAAAGCGGCTTACACGTTCGGTGTTGGCCTATTGGCTTCACAAACTTACGCACCAATGGCAGCAATCATGGCAGCAGGTATGGTTCCGGCTCTAGGTATGGGCCTTGCAACTTTCCTAGTGAAAGACAAGTTTGAAGCAGGCGAGCGCGAAGCAGGTAAAGCATCATTCGTTCTTGGGCTATGTTTCATCTCTGAAGGTGCAATCCCATTCGCAGCGAAAGACCCAATGCGTGTTATCCCTGCATGTATGGCAGGTGGCGCACTAACGGGCGCTCTATCAATGATGTTTGGTGCACAATTAATGGCTCCACACGGCGGCTTGTTCGTACTGCTAATTCCTGGCGCTATCTCTCCAGTGCTTATGTACCTAGTGGCGATTGCAGCAGGTACAGCGGTAACAGGTTTTGGTTACGCAGCTCTTAAAAAGATGAGCGATTCTAAAGTGACTGCAGAGGCTTAATCCCCCTACTCTGTTTAGCGGTTAAAGCTGACGAACAGAGGCTCTTGATAAAACAGTTCCTTTGTAAAGCAAAAGGCTCCTCATTTGACGTAATGCCGATCGTTTAAGAAGACTTGAACGATCTTGCAGTTAGCAGATAATCCC
>NZ_JBFSPI010000063.1:0-30116 GCF_041464685.1 Vibrio sp. 10N.237.312.B06 | reverse complement strand
GTTACAAGAGTATGGCTTGCGCTCGCTTTACTCTGCCGCGCAGCGGCTTCGTTCATCAAACGACTATGGCGTCAATAGTTAATTTTTGGCGCTGTTCTCATCCCATAGAGCACCATCTCTGAGCATTGAATTTAAGATCACAACCATCTTGCGCACGCATGCAATAATAGCGACTTTCTTAGGCTTTCCGGCAGCTAAAAGCCGAGCATAAGTCGATTTGAATACGGTGTTACATTGCATGGCTGACATCATTGCCATATATAACACAGTGCGTACTTGCGCTCGGCCGCCTTGGATCACGCGCTTACCTTTGTAGCGCCCACTTTCGCGTGTTATTGGAGCGACACCAATCAGTGATGCTGCTTGTTTATTCGTGATGTAACCAAGTTCAGGTACGTTGCTAATTATTGATGCAGCGGCAATGTTTCCTATTCCTGGGACGCTTTGCAATATTGTTTTTTTAGCTTGGTATTCAGGGCTATCTTCAATGAGTTTAACGCGCTTTTCTTCTAACTTGGTGATTTGATTTTTTATCGTGGTTAGCATTGGTTTGATAGTCGGATGGAGAGAGGCGGGAAGTATCTGGATTCGGTTCTTTTCCATGGTTTGCATGGATAACAACTGGTTTCGGCGAATGACTAAGTCACTCATTAGTCGTATGTTTTTTGGCTTTATGACAGTAAGATCTGGTTTGATTGCTTCTCCATAGTGAGCGATCAATTCTGCATCTAAACGATCATTTTTGGCTCTGCGGCCAATAGCACCAGCGAATCGTTTTATGTGGACAGGGTTTGCTCTGACAATAGGTAATTGAGCCTCTGCACATGCAAGAACAAAAGGCATTTCTAATCGGCCTGTAGCTTCAATAACGATTCGTTCAGGACTGTGATTCTTAATCGTTTTAAGTGCTTTTTTGATGCCTTTATCATTGTTCTCTACTGAGAAAAATAGGTCTAGTGGCCTGATGTGGATGTCTAATTGGGTTTTGCCGGTATCAACTCCAACGTTGATGCTTTGATTGATTTTGGTATTCATAATAAGCTAACTCATGCTTGCGTAATGCGGGTTCGAGACCCAGTCGACTATTCGAGGTTTATGCTTGAAGTTCTATGTAGCGTTCATGTTTGTTATCGGTCTCTCGATAGAGGAGCCAGCGTTTAAACGAACTACTACATAGAAAGCTTTAGTTGCAGCTAAAGCCTGGGTCTCACATTACCCGATTGGAGTGCTTATTATCCATACAAGCATTTAAGAGTGATTCCTAACGCTTAGCATTTTTCATTCCATTGTTGAGCTTAGTGATTTGGCCAGAAGCATTTAAGTCTAAAGCTAATGAGCTTATTGGTTCGCTAACACAAAGGCTGAAGCATGAGAGCTATGCTTGATCTTGGTAAGTTGGCGATTTTATTGGCAGTGTGAATGGTTTATATTTCCATAATATCTATGTGCTAAAGGAAAATGTTGCGCTGGTACAATGCGTTACATAAATGGGCACTTGGTCGAAAGTATATGAATTAAGGATAATTATGCCGGATATCTCCCTCCAACTTGAACTTGCCAGCACTGCCGATATCCAACAGCTGCAGAGGTCGGCACTCAGCGCATTTGCAGACGATGTGGAAAAATACGGTGCGTTCCCGCCAAACATAGAATCAACAGAGTGGTTCCAAGCTGAGGTTAGTAAAGGCAACTTTTATAAAGTGCTGTACAACAGCGACTATGCTGGGGCAATTTGCGTAGAGTGTGGTGAGCAGAGCAGTATTGAGATCCGATATTTCTACATTGATGTTCAGTATCAAAATAAACATATTGGCTCTCAAGCCATGAGCCTTATTGAACACCAGTATTCGCATATCACAAACTGGACTTTGTTCACCCCTTATCAGTCATACAGAAACCACCATTTCTACGAAAAGTTAGGCTATATCAAAGTCGGTGAAGTTCAGCCAGACCAATCAGACGATTTCAAATTGTTTGAATATTCAAAGAGCCATTTAAGTTGAAATAGCGGCATTACAAACGTACACGGCACCTATAACTGATGATTGCTGCTCAATTAGATGTTTTGGTATAGGAAAAATTCAGCTAAGGGAATTAGATGAGTGAAAAAGTGAAAGTAGCACTGAAGTGGCTCAAAGAACTCTTGGATGCCGAGGGTGTTGAGTATCAAATTGTCGGAGGGCTAGCTGCAACGATCCATGGTGGTAATCGTGAAATCGCAGACATAGACCTTTATATCCACAACTTTGACGCAAACAAGGTTTTGGCTCGCGTATCGCAATTCATATCTAAGCCGTTAATTCACTATGCAGAATACGGTTGGGATCTCGAGTATTTCCAGTTAGTTTACCAAGACCAAAAAATTGAAATTGGTTTATCTCATAATACGAAGATACAGTCGGCTCTAGATGGATCTTGGCATCAACTCGAAATCGATTTTTCAGAGTCAGTCATTAAAAGCTATCTCGGTATCGAGTTGCCAGTTATCTCAGCTCGTCATTTAATAGAGTACAAGCGAATATTAGGTAGGGAAATCGATCTAATTGACATACAAGAACTGACGTTAGCCATTTAGTCCGAGGTTGTGCATAAGGAAATGAGTATGAATTACGATGAGTTTAACCATTTTTGCGGGACATTTACTGGGACGAGTCATGTCGTTCAATGGGGTAATTCAGATGTCTGGAAGGTGGGTGGTAAAGTCTTTGCCATTGGTGGTTGGAGTGATGGCAAAAAAGCGGCATTCACTTTTAAGACATCCAACTTAAATTACGATTTTCTCAGTGATTGTGAGGGTTATAAACCGGCTCCGTACTTTGCTAACCGTGGGATGAAATGGATACAGCAAGTTGAAACTTCCGGTCAATTAGACGATGACCTAAAGTATTACTTGTCTGAGTCTTATCGTATTGTTGCTAGTGGTTTAAGTAAACGTAAACAACGAGAGTTGGGCATAGAACACCTATCTGAACCACGCACGTAAATGCTTCAAGGCAGAGACGTGATGCTTTCTAATCTTTATCGACAGGCCAATAGTCCTTTGGAAGATCCTGGCGACGAGATTGATCAAGTTGTATTGCAACAGTAAATGACACACAAACGTAGAGGTAGCGCACAGAAACGAAAACGGGGATATCGCGATTACGTAATCATTGATCTAGCCGATAGTGAGATAGTGATAAGAGGTCGATAATTCGTTGTCGGATCTAAATTAGAACTTTAAATCTAATTTCTAAGTAGTTGTTATCTCAGGAAGAGTTTTTGTGCTATGCGCCCCTATATTAAATACATTATCCCTATTTTAATTCCTTTCATTATCCTCGTCATGCCGCTATCAGCGTTTCCATTTGAAGGCCTTACGATTATTCAACAACGCGTTATCGCGATCTTTTTATTAGCGGCATTGTGCTGGGTGTTCGAGCCCATCCCGATCTACGCGACGTCTGTTGTTATTATCGTTCTGCAATTATTGATGTTGTCGGATAAAGGGCTGATCTTTTTAAGGTTTGAGCATGGGCAGGAACATTTTGGTGAGTTGTTAAAATACAGCGACATCATGGCGACATTCGCCAGCCCAATCATCATGCTGTTTTTGGGCGGTTTTTTCTTAGCGATGGCCGCCACTAAGTATCGATTAGACGTAAACTTAGCCCGTGTATTATTGAAGCCATTTGGACAAGACCCAAAGTTTGTGATGCTCGGCTTAATGTTGATCACTGGTATCTTTTCGATGTTTATGTCTAACACGGCAACAACGGCAATGATGCTCTCTATTTTAACGCCGGTACTGGCTGTGTTTGGCCCCAAAGACCCCGGTCGTATAGCGTTTGCGCTTTGTATTCCTGTTGCCGCTAACATCGGTGGCATTGGTACCCCGATCGGTACCCCGCCGAACGCTATCGCACTTAAATATTTAGTTGGCGATAATCTAATTACGTTCGGTGAGTGGATGGCATTTGGTGTGCCGTTTGTCATTATTATGATGGCGTTAGCGTGGTTTTTAATAGGCTTTATGTACAAAGCTGACCAAAAGAAAATCGAGCTAAGCATCAAAGGTAAATTCCTTAAAACGCCCAAAGCCATTGCGGTATACGTCACTTTTGCGCTGACCATCATTCTTTGGTTAATGGGCTCAAGCCATGGCATGAACTCTTATACCGTCGCTCTTATTCCTGTCGCTGTGTTCTCACTCACAGGGATCATCAATAAAGAAGACCTGAAAAAGATTTCTTGGGACGTACTGTGGCTTGTATCAGGTGGTATTGCGCTTGGTTTAGCTCTCGATAAAACTGGCTTAGCAAGGCTCGTGGTACACAGCATTCCGTTTGATTCCTACTCGCCCTATGTGGTGTTGTTCGGAGCGGCGTTCTTGTGTTTGGTAATGGCAAACTTCATGTCTCATACCGCAACGGCTAACTTGTTAATGCCAATTATGGCTGCATTAGGTTCGTCTATGGCTTCACTCACGCCACTAGGTGGTGAGTTAACGTTAATTCTGGTTGTGACTTTTGCCGCTTCATTAGGTATGTCGCTGCCAATCAGTACGCCACCGAATGCGTTGGCTCATGCCACAGGTCATGTGCAAAGTAATCAAATGGCCAGAATCGGTATTATTTTGGGTGTGGTTGGTGTGCTACTGAGTTTTGTTATGGTGTGGGTGCTACATTCAATTGGTCACATAGGATAACGATACGTGTATCAACAAAAGCTAGAAGCACTTATCGATCGTTATTTTAATCAGACAGAACGTCGGGTGACGTGCCGTGCCGGTAACACCATTATTGAACAATCAGCGTTAAACACTCGTTTATATTATGTGTTTAGTGGAGAACTGGAAGGGTTTTATTCCGAAGCGAATACACCGCAAGTGCGAGTATTTAGCGCGGGTAGTGGGGCTTTTATAGGCGTTCATAGCTTCTTTTCAGGTAATTGGACAGCATCTTCAACGGTTGTTGCTAAAACCGATGTTGAGTTAGCGTGGATCGATAAAGACACGCCTGCAGAAGATGAACGTAAGTTTGGCCCTCTTACCGCACAGTTCACACCTGTGATTGTCAATGAGTTGTCGCGTCGTCAACGCCGTGCAACACAAGAAGCGATAGCGAAACAAAAAGCGCTAGAGAAGTTACATACTGCTGAGCAAATGACGACCTTGGGTCAATTGGCTGCAGGGATTGCCCATGAGCTTAACAACGCTATTGGTGTAGTAAATAGTAAATCTGGCCGACTTGAAACGGTCATCATGGATCTACTTGAAGAAGTGCACCCAGAAGCCAGCCAGTTTTTCGATTTTGGGTTAATGCATGGTCAGAAAACGTCGTCGTCAGAAGCGCGAACACGTGGGCGACAATTTGAAAGAAAATATGGTTTAGACAAAAACATTGCTCGCTCTCTTGCAAAGGCGATTCCAATTGACGCTTTATCTGCAACAGACGTTATTTCAAAACATTGGCTGAAAAACCCAGAAGAAGCGATTCGTTTTTGGCAGATGGGCTGTGATTTACATGATTTACGTTTGGCATCTAGACACACCGTTGGCATCGTAAAATCGGTTAAACAACTTGGCAGAGTTGATATTGACACCGAAGAAGCGGTTGATATTAACGACTCCATTAACCATGCCTTATCGTTGTTACAAAGTGAGTTGCGTAGAGTGTCTGTGCGATTGAGCCCTGCGGATTTGCCGACTTTTAAAGGCTCGAAAACAGAGCTCGTTCAGATTTGGGTCAACATTGTAAAGAATGCTTGTGATGCAATGTCGAATTCAGACGATGCTGCAATAGAAATTCAAACCAGATTAAGTAAGAAAAGAATATTAGTTACGATCACGAATAACGGCCCTGAGATAGACGAGGTGACTCGTAGAAAGGTATTTCAGCCCAACTTCACCACTAAAAAAGGTGGTTTATCGTTTGGATTGGGCTTGGGTTTATCAATCGTTAAGCGGATTGTGGCGGGTTATGGCGGAAGTATCATTGTGAAAAGTGATGCTTCTAAAACTGTATTTAGAATCAAGTTACCAGTAGAGGGTGAACATGGAGAAGCTTAATTTAATCTGTGTCGATGACCAGAGAGAAGTACTGAGCGCAGTGGTACAAGATTTAGAGCCGCTGGCGAGTTGGCTGAATATTGAAGATTGTGAATCAGCGCAAGAAGTGCTTGATCTCATTGATGAACTTGACGCAGAAGGCGAACACATTACCGTCATCGTGTCTGATCATGTGATGCCAGGGAAAACGGGTGTGGAGTTACTCACTGAAGTGTTCCATGACAGCCGCTTTCCGAATACAAAGAAAATTCTTCTTACGGGGCAGGCCACTCATACCGATACCATCAATGCGATTAATGCAGCAGGCATCGACCGTTACTTTGAAAAGCCTTGGCAAGCAACCACGTTAGTTGAATGCATTCGCACTCTTGTCACTGAGTACATATTTGATCAAGGGCTTGATTACACGGATTATCAGAATGAGCTCGACCAGCAGGTTGTGTTGAGACGCTTGCGTTAGTCTCTTATGTTAGCGACTTACGCTAGTCATTTATGTCAGTCGCTTGAAATTATATGCACCGAAGGACGCTTTCTGAAGGATCTTGTCTTTGAAAGATGTAATCTTTCGGTGCATATTTTACCTATCTCTTTTAGTAATTCAGGTTTAGTACTCAGCTATTAACACACTGGTTGCTGGCTTAAGTCTAATACTCATACGCCAACGCCAACGCCAGCGGATGCGTTGTGCTTTCTTCACGAACGATTCCCTGAACATGCAGCAGAACTAAAATGTGTCGCAGAATATCAGTGTCTTTTGTTAGAAAAGTAAGTCGAAAGTATTCAAATGTGATTCCTAATGCGAGGTATGTGGAGTTCGAAGTCAGATCGGTACTTACAACGTAAAGGACTAGGCTTTTCACGGCTTACTGCGTAATAATGCATTCGCCCACAAGTGGGGGTTTATAGTCAGTAGGATTTGAAAATGAGTGAGATTGCTCGCTTTATATCTGGTGAAGCGCCGGATAAGTTTGGTCGAAATATAGGACAGTTGTTGGCTTACAATCATTTTTGGTTGGAGCATGACCATAAGTACATTCAAGTATTTTTCCCAATAGATGAAGGGACTAAGTTTAATCAACATGCGCCGTTAGTTACTCAAGAAGATAGGGCGCTTTTTGCTAATTCAGAAGAGCTCCGCACAGCTCATCTACAAGTGCTTGACCTGATGCTTGAGTTTTGGGGCATGCAGCGAGAGGGTATCGAAATATCTTCGTTGTTACCGCTTAGCCCCGCAAATCATGTATGGCTTAAAAACCATGATCATAACCAACTAAGGTTAACGCGAGCTATTCGTAGTTTATATTTGTTAGGCAATGAGGAAGTTGCAACCAACTTATGTGGCTTCTTGATCGCATCAGCGAACGAAACCGGTTCTGTCTCTGATAAAACGGTGCAATATTGGCGTAATGCGTTAAATGGTTAGAAGTCCGCAATAGCCAGTGGGATTATCGATTTTCAGCACATGGCAGTGGCAATAGATTTGATGGTCGTTGGCATTTAACCAATGGCCCGTGTAAAGGCACTTGGTTTATAGAAAAAGCCAACGACATGTAGGGCTATAAACGCATTATATACTTGGAATAACTTAAACAATATCCACACGCATGTGTACGATTTAGTTTAAAGATATAGATAGGAAAGCCCATGAGGATTGTGATTTTTATCGTTACAGTGATTTTAGTTAAATCAATTGAAGCAAAGTTTGGGCACACCTATAACATCTTTTCAGATCCACTTGATATCAAGTTAGCCGCTCTTGATTTTGTCTTGTGGGTTTCAGTCTACTTTGGTTTATCTTTTGTTTATGAGAAGGGCAAAGGCATCCTGACTAAAATGGGTAAAGTTAAGAGTCCTTAATGGGAAAACTTGAACCCTATTAAGCGTAACGGAATATTGTTAGTGATTTGAACTAAGACCAAGAGACGGTTTGGAGAGGAATAGTTATGAATGGAAAAATTGTTCGATGGGTTGATGAGAGGGGGTTTGGATTCATCAACTCAGATGAATTAAAGGGCGATATTTTTGTTCATATATCCAAATTTCGAAAGGGTTATCGTTCTCCAAAAGTGGGAGATAGCGTTGAATTTCAACTATCACATAGTTCTTCTAAACTCAGCGCTTCGAGTGCTCAGTTAGTTGGTATAGAACCACTCAAATCCAATCCTTTATCACTTATTTTGTCTGCACTTATCGTTGGTCTTATAGGGGCAGCTTTTTATCTTTTTTTGTTAGAGCCAAAGTTAAATCCGGCATATGAGAGTATGGGTTTTAGCTGCCAAGGAAAAATGTACTGCAGTGAGATGTTATCTTGTGATGAAGCAAAGTTTTATTTGGCAAACTGTCCCAATGTGAAAATAGATGGTGATCGTGATGGTATTCCTTGCGAGAGTCAGTTCTGCAGTCACTATTGATGCCTGTTTACTAGTCATTCAAAATAGACAACTAAAAGGACATTACATGGAAATCAGAGTAGGGACATTACCTGATATTGCAGGCATCACCGATATCTTCAACTTTTATATTGAACATACCAATGCGCGCTTTGAAGAAGAGAAGTTGTCGTTGGAAAATCGCCAGCAGTGGTTTTCTCAATTTTCTAGTCAAAGTAAATATCAACTTTATGTCGCGACAGAAGGTAATGCGTTATTAGGCTTCGCGTGTTCTCAGCAATACCGGGTTATGTCGGCATTTGAAGATACCGCAGAGGTCACTATTTATCTTGCGACAGAAGCTCAAGGTAAAGGCTTAGGCTCTAAGCTTTATTCTCAGCTATTTGCATCGATTAGTGATTATGGTGTTCACCGCGTACTCTCAGGTGTTGCTTTACCTAATGAGGCTTCAATAGCACTTCATAAACGTTTTGGATTTCGAGAAGTCGGAGTGTTCAATGAATATGCGAAGAAAAACGGTCAATACATCAGTTCAATGTGGTTAGAGAAGGCGTTAACCAAGGAACCAGATTGATTAGGATGGTTTAAACACGATGCAATACTCTTGGTACTTAAATTACGTATTGCTCAATGTTTGATTTAGAAACAAAGGACACAATATGGAAGTAAGGTTAGTCAAAGGTTCCGATCCTAAGTTCGCTGAATCGATCACTAAAACGAATATGGCGAGTTACTACCAAGCTCGTGGCATCGCTTGGGGTCATAGTCAGTTTTTACGCAGCTGGGATGAACTGGATAACTATGAAGTTTATGTAGGGGATAGCCGTATTGGTGTTGTCCGCTTCAGTTACAACAGTGATACAACGTTTCTTAGGGACTTGCAGATATTAGCTGAATATCAAGGTAGAGGCTTTGGTTCTAAGTGTCTCGATTTAGCTATTAAACATGCGAACAATCAATCATCAGCTCAGTTAGTGTTGCGTGTGTTCAGTGAGAATCCCGCTATTAAGCTTTATCAATCAAAAGGTTTTACTCAGTTGTCTGAAGTGAAAGGACTCGTTGAAATGGAACTGATTTTAGGAAGAACTATGGACACCATTATCAAACAAGCAATCGAATTGCGAAAAGAAGAGAAGTACCCAGAGTCACGTGACTTGTTGGCAACGCTACTCACTGATGAAAATTATGCCGCGAAAGCGCACTTGCAGATCGCGTGGTCTTACGATAATCAAGGTAAAGAGCGACAGGCGATTGAGCACTATGTGCTATCTCTGTCTGGTGTGCTTTCTTCAGTAGAGCGTTTTGATGCGCTGTTCGGTTTGGCGAGTACTTATCGAAGCCTTGGTCTTTATGCAGAGGCTTTAGGCTATTTCGAACAGACTAGAGCTGAGTATCCTGACTCGATAGAGGTGAAACCTTTCTACGCAAGTGTTTGTACAATTTGGGTCGCCATAAAGAGGCGACGTCGCTGTTACTTGAGCTTTTGGTATCTACGACTAATAGCGAGGCGATTAAAGAGTACCAACGCGCGATCTCTTTATATGCTCAAGACTTAGATAAAACCTGGTAAGCAGCTGCGTATAAAGATCATGTACTAATATAGAAAAAAACCTAAGCATCAATAGGATACTTAGGCTTCAAGAATTCGGTTTTAGTTTGAGTTTAAACCGTTACTCTGAAAGTTCTTTACGAACGATCTCTGCGCCAGCGCTTAGCGCATTGAGCTTAGCTGAGGCAATTTCACGAGGAAGGGGAGCCATGCCGCAGTTGGTGCACGGGTAGAGCTTATCGGCATCAACATACTTCAGTGTTTCTCGTAGAGTGTCGGCAACTTCTTCTGGTGTTTCAATTGAATTGGTTGCAACATCGATAGCACCGACCATGACTTTCTTGCCTCGAACGAGCTCAAGCAATTCAACCGGAACATGAGAGTTATGACACTCTAATGAGATGATATCGATATTCGATTGCTGAAGCTTAGGAAATACCTCTTCGTATTGGCGCCACTCGGTACCTAGTGTCTTTTTCCAATCCGTATTTGCTTTGATGCCGTAGCCATAACAAATATGAACTGCAGTTTCACACTTAAGCCCTTCAATGGCTCTTTCTAAACAAGCAATACCCCAATCGTTCACGTCATCAAAAAATACGTTAAACGCAGGCTCATCGAACTGAATAATATCAACACCAGCAGCTTCTAACTCTTTTGCTTCTTCGTTAAGGATTTTTGCGAACTCCCATGCTAGCTTTTCACGGCTTTGGTAATGCGCGTCGTAAAGCGTATCTATCATGGTCATTGGCCCCGGTAGAGCCCACTTAATTGGTTGATCCGTTTGCTGGCGTAAGAACTTAGCATCTTCGACAAAAACCGACTTTTGACGAGAAACAGGGCCAACGACTGTTGGTACACTCGCATCGTAACGGTCGCGAATTTTAACGGTTTCACGCTTTTCAAAATCCACGCCATTCAGATGTTCAATGAAGGTTGTTACAAAGTGCTGACGTGTTTGTTCGCCGTCACTCACAATATCAATACCGGCTTGTTGCTGGTCTTGAAGAGAGACACGTAGCGCATCTTGTTTGCCATCGGTTAATTCGTCGCCTTCCAGTTTCCATGGAGACCAAAGTGTCTCTGGCTGTGCTAGCCAAGATGGCTTAGGTAAGCTGCCTGCTGTTGAAGTCGGTAATAATGTTTTCATAATAAGTACTGCCTGTCCTTGGTGATTTAAGAGCGTGATTGCTCGATTAAAGCGCGTAGTTGGCAGACCAGTTCTCTAGAACTGACTGGTATGGCTTAATGAAAGTCTCTTCTGCGAATTTACCTTGTTCGATAGCTAATTTGCTTCGTTCTTCTCGGTCATACACGATTTGAGTTAGCGAGTGATCCAAGTTTTTCAAGTTTGGTTGGTAGCAGTTACCTGCAACCGCATTCGCGTTGTAAATCTCAGGACGGTAGATTTTTTGGAATGTACCCATGGTGCTGATGGTGCTGATAAGTTCTAGGTTTGAGTAATCGTTCAGTAGATCACCAAAGAAATAGAAAGCTAGAGGTGCAACACTGTTTGGCGGCATGAAGTAACGAACCTGTAAGCCCATCTTCTTAAAATATTGTTCAGTTAAAGAAGACTCATTCGGTTGGTATTCAAAACCTAATACTGGGTGTTGGTTTTCAGTACGGTAATAGGTTTTATTATCTGACACGCTTAAGCAAATAACAGGTGGTTTATTAAAGTTCTTTTTGTAAGCGTCAGAGTTAACGAAATATTTAAAAAGCTTGCCGTGTAAATCCCCAAAATCTTCCGGAATGCTGAATTTCTCTTGGCCTTTATTATGATCCAATAGACGTACGCTAAAGTCATAATCTCGAACATAAGAAGAGAAGTTATTTCCGATAATGCCTTCAATACGCTCGTTGGTTTTACGGTCTAGAATATTGGTTTTCAGTACTTCAATGGAAGGGAATGCTTCGCCGTTGCTTTCAATGTCCATATCAACAGAAATGATTTCAAGCTCTACAGAGTAACGATCGCCCTTTGGGTTGTCCCAGTGTGCTAATGCGTTGAAACTGTTGTCAATCATCTGCAGTGCATTGCGCAAGTTTGCTTGGCGGCTGTCACCACGCGCCAAGTTAGCGAAGTTGGTGGTGATACGTGTGCTGTCCGCAGGTTGATAGTTCTCGTCGAGGCTAATGCTCTTAATTGTAAAATTAAATTCTGTATTCATGTTGATCTGATATCCCAATCTGTTGTCTGACTTTCGCGGTCTTTAGAATTAAAATTGCTTTTATTTTTGCTTGTGACCGGATCAATAGTTGAAGGCAATACTGTATGAAAAATTAATACGGTATTAAGTTAATCGCTTGGTATTTTTATACTTGGTTCGATAAATGATTAACAATGGTATTCCTTCACATTCAACATGAGGAATATTCATGATCTATTATGTTTGAAAATATTAGGTGGTGTCAGTTATATTAATTGGCTTGATGGAAATATAACCACATTAATAGTGCGTTATTTAAGACAATTAATTTAATTAAGAGATGGACGAAATGAGTGAGTTGCTGTTGTTGATTTTATACTGTGCATTATTAGGCAGTGGTGTTGGTTTTCTTGCCGGACTTTTGGGGATTGGCGGAGGGCTTATCATTGTACCTGTGTTAAGCAGCATTTTACTTCACTTAGAAGTTTTACCTGCTGACCAAGTGGTCGTTGCAGCGATTGCGACTTCCTTGGCATCAATCTTGTTTACCTCAACTTCTTCTGCGCTTGCTCACCACAAAAATGGAAACGTGCCTTGGGATTTGGCACCTTGGATCATGTTGGGTGTTGCTCTGGGGGCATTGATTAGTGGCTTTATGGCGGCTCTGCTGCCAGAAAAAGTTGTTCGTATTGTGTTTGCCGTAAGTGTGGTTCTTATTGCGATCAAGATGTTCTTAAGCAGCAAAAGCGATACGCCTAAAGAACGAAAACTGCCGAACAAGGGCGTACTAACGGTTCTTACAACTATTACGGGCGGCTTGTCAGCCATGATAGGCATTGGTGGTGGGGCATTGCTGGTTCCACTATTGACGTTCTTCTCTGTCGATATGAAAAAGGCCATTGGTTGTGCGTCGGCTTGTGGCATTGTGATCGCATTATTTGGGTCTATCGGTTATATCACCTCGGGCAGCAGCCACTTTGCTCTAACAGAAGGTTTTGCTGGCTTTGTTTATTTGCCTGCGCTGCTAGGCATCGTGTGCACATCTTGGTTTACAGCTCCGCTAGGCGCAAAAGCAACTAACCATTTACCGGTTCCAACGATTAAGAAGATCTTCTCAGTACTGTTGGTGGTTATTGCAGCCAGCATGGTTGCTCGTTAATTAAAGAATTCAGTAACCTGTAACTGAATCAGTTTCTTTATTCATTAGACATTTAGGTGCGAAAAAATGCATGTAAATGTCTAATTGCGATCTGAGCCCTCCAATAACATGAGTTACTCCTTTTAATGCATCATGGCTCATAATAAGATTGTTCGCGTTTAGTAAATATTCAAATGTGGTCAAATACTTATCTAAAGGAGCGAGCGATGGCACGAGAAATTTCATTTAAGGGCAACGGCCCACGTTGGAACGTGGCTCTATCAATGACAATAAGTTACGTGATCGCATCTTTAGCTATCAACTTATTTTATCAGACTGAGCTCCAGTTTTTCCCTTTCGTTACTTCTATCTTAATCATGATCACTGTCTATGCTTTGGTCTCCAAGTTCACCCGAAGACATTTATCTTTAGTCGGTGAAGAGATACATCTACATGACGTTAAAGCGAACTTAGCGATCAAAAACTCTGTCTTTTCTCGTCAGTATATTCAAGTTAAATCACTGACTAAAAATGGCTATTACAAAGTGAATGTTCACAAAGGACAGGTTGATAAATCTGATTGGGAAATGCTGTTAAGCAAGGCCACACAGCAAAACGTTTAACGCTAACTCTTCATGGAATTCATTAATATCAGGATGTTCTATCAATATGATCACCTTGATAAAACATTGTTATTTAACCCAATTCACTGCTATAGCTAAATGTATCTTATTTGATTCAACGGAATGCTATCAATGAGTGATTTATGGATCCTTTAACGCAGGGCGTGTTAGGCGCTTCTTTGTCACAATCGGCAAGCAAAAAACAACATTTGGTTGTTGCTGGGGTATTAGGGCTGCTTTCTGGATTGGCACCAGATCTAGATGCACTGATTAAGTCTCAAAGTGACCCTTTGTTGGCGTTGGAATTTCATCGACAATTTACCCATTCACTCTTCTTTATCCCCATTGGCGGTTTGATATGTGCCTTGGTTCTGCATCATCTGATTGCAAAAAGGCGTGGGCTTTCTTTCAAACAAAGCTGGCTGTTTTGCGCTCTGGGCTATGGCACTCATGCACTGTTAGACGCTTGTACCACTTATGGCACGCAGTTACTTTGGCCTTTCACCAACGCGCGTTTTGCTTGGAATACCATATCAATCATCGATCCTGTTTATACGCTTCCCATCTTAATTTTACTTGTGTTTACAACGTTGAAACGAGCGCCTTGGCTGGCGCGTGTCGCATTTGCTTGGGCTCTAATCTATCCAACATTAGGGATGATTCAGCGAGACAGGGCAGAGGCGGTTGGGTGGCAATTAGCGGATCAAAGACAACACACACCGATTCGATTAGAGGCAAAACCGAGCTTTGCTAATATCTTGGTATGGAAAGTGGTGTACGAAACAGAGGCTCAATATCATGTAGACGCAGTGCGGGTTGGCACATCGGTAAACGTATATCCCGGAGAGTCGATTACGAAACTGAATGTTAGCAGGGATTTGCCTTGGCTTGACCCTGATTCTCAACAAGCCAAAGACATTGAGCGCTTCCGCTGGTTTTCAAATGGTTATATTGCTCAGGACCCAACGGACGAGTTGCTTATTATCGATGTGCGATATTCAATTGTACCGAATCAAATGAAAGCACTATGGAGCATCAAGCTATCAAAAGCAGTTGATGCAAACACGCATGTAAGATACGAAACTCATAGAGACAACACACCTGAGTCGAGACAGATCTTCTTCGATATGCTTACTGGCGATAAATGAGCTAGTTTTAAACAGTAAAAAGGCTGAGTCAGATAACCTGCTCAGCCTTTTTTATTCGTTTGTTTAACAGGTCGATGTTGCATTGCTTACATCACATATATTAATAAAACTGGTAGTGCTTACATTTATAAGTGTGATTTATGTCTCTATCCATCTTTTGAATACTTTCTAAGCTTAGTTGGTTTTTTATCTAATTAAACAGAAGGTTATATGATAAATAGAATAATAACACTAAGTGGCGTTGCATTACTTTGTTCAGCGAGTGCGCATGCGCAAATGCAAAATGGAAGTTTCGAAAGCTGGGAAGGAAACGTACCATCTGGATGGAGTGTGATTGACTCCGGCATTGCAGTTTCACCCTCTAACGTACCTGTTAATAACGGCAGTTTCTCTGCGCAAGTAACAGTGAATACAGGCACTCAAAGTAATACCGATTTTCTGCAAACGATAAGTGTTGAACAAGGGAAAACTTATGATTTCTCTGTCGATGTTTACCATACGGAAGGCAACGTGAAAGCTCGCCTTTTTGTTGATGGCTATTTAGGCTACTCGAATAATGGTTTAACGAATCAGTGGCAAGCATTGACTCACTTGTACAGCGCTACGAGCACTAAAGATATCGTTGTGGGCGTACGATTTTATGATGATGCAGGTTTTGATGGTTCGGAAGTGGTGTATTTAGATAACTTTCAGCCGACGGAGACTCCACCCACACAAAGCTGCAATGACACAAGTGCCGCACTCACGCTAGTGACGGATAACTATGGTTATGAAACCAGTTGGTCTCTCAAAAACTCAGTTTCTCAAACTCTTTATTCTGGTTCAGACTATCAAAATAACACCATCAATGAAGTGGAAATGTGTTTAGCGGATGGTAGCTACATCCTAGAAGTCTTAGACTCTTATGGAGATGGAATGTGCTGCAGTGTGGGGAATGGTTCATACAGTTTATCGGTAAACGGAACCGTTGTGGCATCTGGTGGTGATTTCCAAGCAAGTCAGAGTACAGAATTTACAATTGGTGGTTCAACTACACCACCAACTGAACCACCAGTTTTAGGTGAGTATTATAAAGACGCTGAAGGCAAAGTGGGCTTTGCGTTAAAAACGGCCTTATATCAAATTATTGATAATCATAGCAGTCAGGGTTACACCGCTATTTGGACGTTGGTGTCTGAGGCTGACCTAGACGCATACTATGACACTGATGGGTCGATTCTCGATATGTATTCGGAGAAACCTTCAGGCTCTGATTCAATCCAATTTACTAAGGTGGCCGATCAATGTGGTCAATACAGCAAAGAAGGTGATTGCTACAACCGTGAGCACTCATTCCCGAAAAGCTGGTTTGGAGGGAAAGTCGAGCCAATGAACTCTGACGGTCACCATTTATTTGCCACTGACGGCTACGTTAACTCGAAACGTAGTAATTGGCCATTTGGTGAGGTGAGTAGCGCGACATACACATCAAGCAATGGTTCTAAGTTAGGCAGCGCAGCGAACTCTCTTGGTTATGTGGGTACGGTGTTTGAGCCAATTGATGAGTTTAAAGGTGATTTCGCAAGAGCATATTTCTACATGGCAACACGTTATGAAAATGAAATCGCTAATTGGGAAGGGAACTCTACAAGCTCTGATGCCGTTCTGGATGGAACCAATACAACCGTTTTTGAACCTTGGCTACTTACTATGCTAAAGCGTTGGCATTCTGAAGACCCAGTAAGCCAAAAAGAAATCGACCGAAATAAGGCGGTACATGATTTTCAAGGGAATCGTAATCCGTTTATTGACCATCCAGAGTTTGTAAGCCAAATCTGGGGAAGTTTGTCTTAGTTTATTTAATACCAATATATGAACTTACAACGTCTACGAAGATGGTGGTTATCCAGTGAAAGAGAGCGAATCAGCGTTCTTTTTTATTGACTTTTATACTGTGAGCATCATCAGTTCTTATTTGCTGCTGGTGTAATAGATTTATTTATATGCAAATGGTTGTTACCATCCGAATCATGCGATTGCAGTATTATTAATGGGTGAAAAACTATGAGCGACAATGAAGACATCAAAAATGTATTTGTCGAAAAAATTATAAAAGACCAACTTGCGCCACCTACAAAAAGAGAGTTTCGAGAAAAGAAATGGCGTAAAGAATGGGACAAAGTCAAAGATGTAGCTACTGCTCGTGACCTTAAGGTTTTCGAAGCCGGTTTGATGATTGACACTTTACTTAGTGAGATTCGAGCAAAGCTGGGAGAGCTTTATAAGCAGGCACCCAAAACATCTTACGAGAAGCTAATGCTAGCTTATGTAGCAACATCCAACAGAGAAATTAAAGTTGCTCTAGGTCATGCTATGCAAAGTCCACCGGCTAATGCCCAAGGTGTGACTATTCAGACAAATCTCATGGGGAATAAATTTAGTCTTCAAGAGGTCGCGGATGGCTGTGTAGATGGTTTACAGTTAGCTATCAGAATGTGTCAAAAGAATATTGATGACGGTAAAAATATAGAAGCCGCTGATGAACCATTAGATATAATGACTTTCATTCGTCGCGAGTCTACTTTATCGCAATTGTATGCGCAGTATGAACATGTATGGCAGTGTGTATTTTGGTCCGATTATGACGTTGAGGAACTCATCAAGGAACATAAGGTTTTTGCTGTTACACAACCATCTACAGCGTTTGAGTTTGCATTTGAAAATAGTGCTGATCGTAAGCACAGACTGGGTGGTCAAAAACTTTTAATTGCTTCTTATCCTATGATTCAAAAGATATTTTTAAACAACAACTTCGTTGAAATTAAACGTAAGAACAAAAAACGTATTGCTGAGGTGGTTCCTGTCCGTGAGTCAGGAGAGATATTGGTTACATATAACACTCAGTGGCAGTCTGGTAAGTTTGATTTGCTAAAATACTCTCCACAGGACTGGTTTACTAAAGACTATGGACATGGTTTCTGTATTGATGAAGCACTAGAAGTGATGAGATGCTTGATGCTTATGTCTAACAAATTACTCGACAACCTTCCTCATGATGATAGTGCTTTCAATATCAATAAATTACTTGAGTTCTGTCCAACGGTACAAGCTTTTTCATTACGTCTTGCTTTAAGGCAAGCAACTGATATTGATACTGATAAGATATCGAAGATATTGGATTTCATTACTGCTACATCATTACCAACTAGTGACTTATGGTGTCAGCCATTGATCAAGACTAGTAATAATGAATATGCCATTTTGGTGAGCGCGTTAGCATCACCGATAATAACGCGTGTAGCAGAAAGATGGTTTGTTGAGTTTGGTATTGATCTTCAAGAGAAAGGCTACACTTATGAAAACACAGTTGCAGAATTACTAAATGAGCAACTCGCACAAAATGAGTTCATTGATGATCACAATGAAGGCGTAAGTAAACGAATCAAACTAGACACCGGCGAAGAAGAATTTGATTTACTAGCTAGAATTGACGATATGATCATCATCGGCGAATGTAAGTCAATTGTAACAACGGATTCTGAAATCTCTAAGTATCGTACTGCGGAAATTCTTCAGCATGCAGGGGAGCAAGTTAATAGAAAGGCCACTTTTATTGAAGATAACATTGAACAAATCTTTGAACGGCTAGGGTGGGAGTTTGATATGTCAAAAGAGTACACCTTCGCTAAATGTATCGTGAACAGTAGTCAGGTTTTTGTTGGCCACAAGTTCAATGATATCCCAGTGGTTGATGAGAAAATATTGAAAGCTTACTTTGAGTCTAAGAATAATAGACTCATGACGGTTCCTACCGATGGCGGTGAGCTTAAAGATATTGCGTGGTATCAGTTATATACTAACTTGCGAGAGCTAAAAGATAACTTCTTGACCTATTTGTCGTTTCCGCCTCAGCTGAGTGAATGTGAAGAGTCATTTGAGTACAGTGAAGTAAAGCTGCCGTACATTTCTGATGATTCATTTAAGATCATGCAACGACGCTTTTTGCTGAAACAAGCTGGAGTGTTGGACCGAATGAATCGAGAGCATAAATTTCCACTAATAAAGTCTGATGACTATGAAGAAGAAGCGGCTAAGGTGGATATGGCGGTTTAAGAGTTGTAGAGTAACTGCATGTTAAATATATAAATTTTTGTTTTAGTGCTGAATGTATAAGATGTCTGTAGTGGTATATTTAAATGTGTATGCGTCTAATTATTTATTTCATCAATCGTTCAAGATGGTTAACAAGAGTTTCAAGTTACTTTTCCTTATTCAACTGCTATGAGTTAGTGTCATTACACTAACTCATTCTTGTCCAATTCCGTGCTAGCAGGTACCAGGATATTCCGTGATTGTTAAGTTCGATGAAGGGATAAAGCCTTCAAATCAACCTAAGTACGTTTTGAAAATGTGATTAAAAAGGCTGAATCAATAAACTGATCAGCCTCTATCGATTTATTCCATTAAAGGTAACGGCTTCTTAAATGATCTTTGAAGTATTGCGCATTCAAGGTTTCACCCGTTGCGCCTTTCACCAAATCATCGCTGCTCAGCAGGCTGCCCTTGCTCCAAATATTCGATTCTAACCAAATGAAGATAGGTGATAGATCACCACTTTCAATCACAGAGTTCACATCCACCGTTTTCTTCATTGAAGCCATGAACTGAGCCGCGTACATCGCACCTAGTGTGTAAGATGGGAAGTACCCAAATGCGCCGTCTGTCCAGTGGATGTCTTGCATACAGCCGTTAGTGAAGTTGCCTTGAGTGTTTAAACCAAGGTATGACTGCATCTTGGTATTCCATAACTCTGGCACGTCGGTGTGTTTGATCTTTCCGTTAATCAAGTCACGCTCAATTTCGTATCGCAAGATAACGTGTGCAGGGTAGGTCAGCTCATCGGCATCAACACGGATGAAGTCTTTCTTCACGCGAGTGTAGATCTTCTGGAAGTTCTCTTTCTCAAATTCTGATCCTGAGAACTGCTGACCAGCCAAGTTTGCTAAGTGTCCAATGAACGGGTCACTGCGGCCGACTTGCATCTCGAAGAACAAAGATTGAGATTCGTGGATACCCATAGAGCGCGCTTCGCCCGCCGGTTGGCCTGCTAGGTGTTTTGGTAAGCCTTGTTCGTAACGCGCGTGCCCTGTTTCATGCACTATACCCATTAAGCTTTGAACGAATTCAGCTTCGTCGTAGCGGGTTGTGATACGCACGTCTGAAGGCACGCCGCCACAGAATGGGTGAACACTTTCATCCAATCGGCCGTGTTCAAAATCGAACTGAAGCAGCTTCATCACTTCTAAACCAAGTGCTTTCTGTTTCTCGGTCGAATAGATGCCAGATGGCGCATTAAATTGCTCGCTCGATTGTTTTTCGATCACTTCATCAATCAGGTTTGGCAGCCATGTCTTAACGTCGGCAAACAAGGAATCAAGCGAAGCAGAGCTGGTGCCCGGTTCGTAGATATCCAGCATTGCATCATAAGGCGTTAGATTCGCCGCGTCAGCACGGATCTGCGCTTCTTCGCGAGACAGTTCAACCACTTCACGCCAGTTCTTTTCGAATCCAACCCAGTCGTTGTTACCACGTTGGCTACGCCATGCATGTTCACACTTAGAACCGGCTAGAGATTTCGCTTCCACCAATTTTTCTGGAAGTAGGTTAGCTTGTTGCCATTGGCGTTTAATTTCACGCAGAGATGATTGTTGTTCGTTGTTCAGCGCTTCGTTTTCAGCGTCTGCAATCCAATCTCCAAGTTGTGGTTGCGTCATCAACCCGTGAATATGAACCGAAAGCTCGGCCATCGCTTCACTACGCGCTTGGTTACCACCGGCAGGCATCATTGAAGCTTGGTCCCAACCACAAATCGAGGCTAGGTGTTGAAAGCGTGAACATTTTTGAGAGTGCTCGACTAGTTTTTTGAATGCGCTCATTTGACTACTCTTAATTTGGTTTCTTTAAATGATCCTTAGGACAGCGTCAGCGTTAAGGTTCATCACTCATGTACTTTGATTATGGCTCACTTTTAAAAGACGCTTACTTTCGGAGTCGAAGATATAGCGAGAAAAGCATGAGGCGGTACGATGCCTTGAATTTACTATTTCTTAACAAATTAAACTGTTCTATTGTGCACAAAATCAGTGAGTTGTATAGCTGGTGGCAATTGTTGCTTGCGAATTGTTCAGATACACGGTATTGATGATAGATCGCTGAACAACAATGACAATAATATGGATATTTTGAACTTTGAGGCATTTCTAATTGCCATCACTATTTTAACGCTAACGCCGGGCTTAGATACGGCTTTGGTTATTCGTAACACGAGCCGCTCGGGCTTATCTGATGGTGTAATGACCAGCTTTGGTATTTGTAGCGGCCTCTATGTACACGCGTTTTTCTCTGCTGTGGGTATTTCTGCAATCCTCGCTCAGTCAGCTGAACTCTTTCAAGCCGTTAAGATGGTGGGTGCGGTTTACCTGATCTGGCTTGGCTTAAGCAGTTTACGAGCTTTGATGAAAAACGGTGGCGGTTTGAAGGTGGGTGAACAAGCTCAGCAAGCATACAGTGCTAAGCGTTCTCTACGCGAAGGTTTTCTGTCTAACGTTCTTAACCCAAAAACGGCAGTTTTCTATTTGGCCTTTTTACCTCAATTCGTAAACCCTGAAGGATCACCATTATTGCAATCTATGTTGATGGCTTCGGTGCACTTTATGATTGCGATGGTGTGGCAATGCGGTTTGGCAGGGGCACTTAACTCGGCTAAAAACTTGCTTAAGAATGCGAGTTTTATGAAGTGGATGGAAGGAGTGACGGGTATGGTGCTGGTGGGGCTGGGGGTTAAGCTTTTAATGGAAGAACCTAGCTAAGTCATAGTGACTTAGTTTATTGGAATCTAAATCACTGGCACATAGCCATTAGTTTTATAATAAAACGCCCGCACATCATTGCGGGCGTTTTTGATCGCTTGATTCTTATTATGCTTTAACTGCTTCACAATCATTTGAAGAAGTTAGCGGTTTGAAGAATAACTTGGTTTCTTCGATAACAACATGGCGCAGTAAGATAAGCCCAATTAGGTTCGGAATTGCCATTAGGCCGTTCACGATATCCGCCATTATCCAGATCATGTCGAGCTTTAAGAATGCACCAGAAGCAACCAAGGCGATGAAGATAATCTTGTAAGGCAATACTGCTTTGGTACCTAGCAAGAAAACAACACAGCGCTCACCGTAGTAGTTCCAACCTAAAATTGTTGTAAACGCAAAGAAGATTAAGCCAACAGAAACCAACATAGGGCCAAGGGTGTCTGCATTCAAACCAACAGCGAACGCGTGAGTGGTCATCGCAGCGCCAGAAAGGTCCGTCTGCCAAGCGCCCGTTAAGATAAGCGCCAGACCTGTCATCGTACAGATGATGATGGTATCGAAGAAGGTGCCTGTCATAGAGACAAGTCCTTGCTTCACACATGAGTCTGTTTTAGCCGCTGCTGCAGCCATTGGTGCGCTACCTAAGCCAGATTCGTTCGAGAACACACCACGAGCGATACCTGATTGGATAGCAAGCATGATGCTCGCGCCAAAGAAACCACCGGTTGCTGCCGTGTTGGTAAACGCAGAAGTCACAACAAGGGTAATGGCATTCAGTAGTTGGTCTGCATTTGAAATCAGAACGCTTAAACACGCGACGACGTACATCACCGCCATCGTAGGAACGACTTTCCCTGCTACTTTAGCGATAGATTGAATACCACCAAGGGTTACAACCGCCACAAGGATCGTGAGGACAACCGCTGACATTTCACGTGATGCGCCAAATGAGATTTGAGTTGCGTCTAAAATTGCGTTTACTTGTGGGAAGGTACCGATACCGAAGCAAGCAACACCGAGCGCGAAGACAGCGAACATGACCGCTAAGATTCGTGAGCCGACACCGTATTGCAGGTAGTACATTGGGCCGCCAACCATTTCGCCATTGCTATCGGTTCTGCGGTATTTAACGGCAAGTAGACATTCTGCGTATTTGGTCGCCATACCAAATACAGCGGCAAGCCACATCCAGAATAGGGCGCCAGGACCACCAATCTTGATTGCGGTCGCTACGCCTACAATATTGCCTGTACCAATCGTTGCGGAAAGCGCTGTACACAAAGCGGCGAAGCTTGATACGTCACCCGTACCGGATTTGTCTTTGCTGAACACCATTTTTAGCGCGGTTGGGAGGTGTCTAAACTGGAGTAAGCCTAAGCGAAAAGTAAAATAGATACCTGTACCCACTAGCAGAATAAGTAGTGGTGGTCCCCAAACGAATTGGTTGATGGTTTGTAGTGTAGCTTGTAGGTGGTTCATAGATTCCCCTTAATAAATATAAAATTTAAGGAGAAGAGGGAAGGCAGTGCAGATCACAGGGATCGGGAGCACTACTTAATACATACGGATTTCTAGATAGAATTCTTTTGTTAATTAAGGCTGTTGCTTTCCACTCCTCTGTCCTTTTGCCTGAGAGTTTCACTTAGCGAATCACTTATAGATAAGTAACGGGCACTAAGCTTGCTCCTTCGGCGACCGCTTGCTACAAAAAAAGTAGTACGGTTCTCTCCAGAGGTTCCTCCAACGACAGTCCTCACTTTTCTGGATTTCTCCAGCACAAAGCGCCTGAAAGATTTACTTCTTCGGCGGGTTTATCTAAATAAATGTTAATATTTAGTTAAAAACCACTCTCCTGCAGTCTTCATCGGAACAATTACCTAAATAATTAGGTAATCTGTAGGCGTATCCTAGATCATATAAAATGTGATGTCAGCTACAAAATATCTGTTTGCTCAAATGTTGTTCAACTAAATGATCAAACAACGAGTCTCTGACGTAACTTGCTTATTTAAATGGTATAAAATAGAGAAACAAGGAGGAGTTATGACTCGATTAATAGCGATTGTTTTTTTATTGGCTTTGGCATTTGTGCTGTTTCGTTACCGGACAAACGAAAAACTGCAAAAATGGGTAGTGATAGTTATCGTTAGCAGCTTCCTTTTGTATACTGCCAGCCTGATGATTTCGGAGTTAACTCGTTAAGTCTGTCTGTGAGCAGATAGGATGAACGTGTTAGCAAAGCTCAAGTGCTTCTGACTTGAGCGATAGGTTTAACTGAGCCTACATTATCAGTATTGGCATTAGTGTCAGTGACCGCGTAACGTTAAACATATTTTTGGGAGTACCCGCTAGTGAACCAGCAATCTGGACAAAGCGAACAAGATGAAGTGGTTGTTATTGAAGAACGCGATAAGCGCAGTCAGCTTTATATCGGCATTGCTGCGGTTATAGGTTTAGCTCTTGGTGGCTTAATCGGTTCTACAGTGACGGCTTCCAAGTGGGAGTCTACTTATCAGGTACTCGAAACTCGTTATCAAGAACTGCGCGACAGCAAAACCGAATTGATGACGTCTGTTGAAGCTAAGGTGGCAAAAGTCGATACCGAGATCGATGCAAAAGTAGAAGCCGCTTTAGTGAAGCAGACAGAAGAGCATCAAAAAGAACTGAAAGATTTAGAGAAGCAGTCTGCCGTTTTAGAAAAAGCGAATTATTCATTAGAGCAGCAGCTTAATGAGCAGAAACAAACGCTAGAAGAAACTCAGAAAAACAACCAAAAGCTGAATCGTCAGGCTGATATGCAATCGACCCTTTTTGAACGTTCACGTGAAGTCTTCCGAAAAGAATTACAGATATCTCAAGAGCTTGAGAAGTTACAGAAAGAAAGAGACGAACTTGAACAGAGCCTTGGCTCATTGAAAAAGGCATGTGATGTTTTCTTAGATGGAACATCATGGGATGCAAAATCTGACGCTTGTGAGAAACAAGATAACGCGAACTCTCGACTGAGTGATATCAGACAAATGATTGAAGTTCACACCATGGATCTCAAGCAAATTAAAACGCTAACTGAAGAGATGGGTTTATAAGTTCAGGTGCTTAGCCAACTCATAAGTAAGCCTGTTTGCTAGCGAATGTGTGACAGCAAATATTCAAACGCCCACATCATGAAAATGGTGCGGGCGTTTTTCGTTACGACTATCAATAGTATATGGCGAATACGTTGAGACTATTTCTGAAGGGGATCTGGACTAGTTTGTAAGTGTTCAATAAACATCAATATTTTCTTTGCTAGATGTTTTCGCGATGCATAAAACGCATATAAAACTAAATCTTCAGGTTTATGCTCGAGTTCTACGACCTCTAAAGATCCTGCTTTGATCTCTTCAACACAGGCTTCGATTGGCAGTATAGAAAACCCAAGGCCAGCTAAGGCTCCTGCTTTGGCAAGGCTTCCACTATTTACTCGAAATGAAGAACTAACTTTTTGCGTAATAAGCTCTCCCTCCGTACTTCTAAATACCCAAGGCGTTCCGTTCAACGCTGTTAAGCTACTGATACATGGGACGTGGACTAAATCTGTTATTTGATATGGACGTTTGGAGTCTTGAATTAACTCCGGCGATCCAACGACAGCACTTGGCCAGCGTCTAATTTCTCGGGCTATCCAATTGCTGTCAGGTAGCTTGCCTCGGCCAAAGCTCAAGATAAGATCAAAACCATCGAGCAGATCGTCTTTAGGACTTAAACTCGTGTCACAACACAATGAAACTTTGGGGTGCTCAGTACAGAATGAAATGACAGCCTGTGCGAGTGCAGGTGTGTCTGGCATCAATATTCTTAGTTGTCCCTCTACGCCGTGTGAATATCGAGTTACTTCCTCTAGCGCTTCATCAAGCTGACCCAGTAAAGATTGTGTCGATTGGTATAGCTTCTCGCCAGCTTCTGTTGGCGCAATCTTACGAGTGGTTCTTTCAAACAGCCGAGTATTGAGCTTTTCCTCTAGCAAGGCGATGTGGCGGCTAACGTTTGATGTTGGCAAATCTAAAAACTCCGCCGCTTTTTTAAAGCTGTTGTTCTCAAAGACACAGTGAAAGCTTCGAAGCCATTGTTGTTCTATTTGATTAATCATCTTTATCCCGAAATATTGGATTATGAAACCAACAATAGCCACTTTGTTGACCTGTTTCACTTTGTACAATAACACCATTATCAATCAATAAAGTAGAGTGAAAATTGTTAAGTACAAATCGAATTAAAGCGTTTTTTCTTATTAAGTATTTAGTGAAATTCAAGGCTTTATTACCACGTCGTGCCATTTTATGTTGTTTTGTAATCCACTTTCTAGTAGCTCTTGATGCTCTTATTATTGTCCCGTTAAGTTCAACAATAAGCTTGAGCTTAAGAAATGATGCCTCGCAAGCAGGCTACCTTGTTTCAGCCTATGCTATCGCGGCTGCAGTGATATGTTTATTCATGAAAGGCAGTTTAGACCCGAATAGAGAAATTAAACGAGTCTATATTTGCGTTGTAGGTTTAGCGGTAACGACGTGGTTGACATCTGTGGCCTCAGATTTTGATCTCTTGATCGTTTATAGAATGCTCTCGGGACTATTTGGTGGGGCTTTAGCCGTTCTAAACCTGAACTATCTTACGTTGATCTCTGGTGATGACGATAGAAAGCGAAACATTGCTGTTTTACTGAGTTCGTTTCCATTGGCGTTAAGTGCGGGCGTACCGGCGCTTATCATGCTGTCTTCAATGGGGGAATGGCAACTCGGTTTTCAGGTTATTGCAGGATTACTGTTGCTGATTGGCGCTGTGGTATCTCTGTCACCATCTATTCAATTAAAAGAGGGGTCTGCAGAACCGGAATTCACTGATAATCAGAAATTTAAGTTAGGTGACTATTTATGTAGTCGGGATCTTCGTTTTGCAATTGTGTTGGCTTTCAGCGCTGTACTGGGTACTTTTCTGGTCTCTACGCAGTTCCCAGTGATGCTTGAGGTGAACCTCGGAATATCAGCAACGTTATTAGGATACTGTTATGCCATCAGCGGAACCTGTTCCTTCATAGCGATGCAAGCTTTTGCACGTATTAGGGTTACTGATCAAGCAGTTTTTCGCCTCATTGTATGTTTATCATTGGGTATGGTCATTTCTATCGTTTGGGGCTTTGGTTCGCTCAATGTGGGCAGTGCTGCTGTGGCTTTTGTTGTCTTTGTCGTGGTGAGCTCTACTCGGACTTTAGTTCTGTCTGTTGAATTAATTAACGCTCTTAGCGTCAACAAACGCATGCTTTTGATTCGTTTACAAAGTTCGTTGCAACATTTTGCTGTGGGTTTTGGGGGATTGCTCAGTAGTGCTTTGGTACAACCAAAATCTGATGCGTTTTTGGATTTCAATACCTTGGTTTATGTGGCGGTTGGTATCGTGCTTTGTACTCCCTGTCTTTGGGTTGCTTACAGCAGAGGGTTGGGCTTGAATGATGCAAAGTGAGTGAAAGTGTTCATTGTGTTGTTGAATGTCTAGGCTACGTTTGCACGTTGTTACTAAGGTTATCTGTGATTAGAATCGTAAAACTGCCGTTAATATGAGGTTGGTTGAATATTGGGTGACTTTGCACGCATAATTGCTCGCTAGGGAAATAGCATAATGGTGGGGTTCTAGGATGAACACGCGGTCTGTTGTCATTCTGTGATTAGACCATCTCAAGGGACAGGGATTAAACCATGAATGAATATCTGTGTGAGAACTGCACTGTAGCCTATTGTTTTGATGATTGTAACTCGCCATTAGCGCAACGAGATATGATTGAAGTAGAAGAGGCGGTGGATCGTAAAAAAGTAAGCCAAGATCCTGAACTGCTTGAACAAGAAAATTCATACATAAAAAATCCCCACAAGCTAAGCTGGTAGGGATTTGGATAAGTTGCAGTCCTGTTCTCGCTTTCTCAAGCAAAGGGTCTTACAAAAATTTTTAGAACAGTGTTATTAACGACAATCGATAAGCTATTTGTCGTAAGTCTTGATTTCACCTGATTTCACACGTGCAACAAATGATTGCAGTTCTTTCTTCACAACAGGCATTAGGAAGTACAGGCCAAGAATGTTGAAGATAGACATCGCAAAGATAGCCGCATCAGAGAAGTCGATTACCGCGCCAAACTGAATCGTCGCACCAATAACAACAAACACACAAAACATCACTTTGAAAATCAGTTCCGTTGTTTTGCCTTCACCAAATAGGTAAGTCCACGCCTTAAGACCGTAGTACGACCAAGAAATCATGGTAGAAAATGCAAACATGATTACCGCGAGAGCGAGTGTGTATTTAAACACTTCTGCAGTTTCAGTAAACGATGCAGCAGTCAGTGTTACACCCGTTAAACCTGTTCCATCATATGGACCCACGTTTAAGCCTGCGATAGTGATAACCAATGCTGTCATTGTACAAATGATTACCGTATCAACGAATGGTTCTAATAGTGATACAAGACCTTCGGTGATTGGTTCTTTTGTTTTTACTGCTGAGTGAGCGATTGCTGCTGAACCTACACCTGCTTCGTTTGAGAATGTCGCACGTTTCAAACCTTGGATTAAGGCACCAATGAATCCACCAACTACACCTTCACCGGTAAATGCACCTGTAAAGATTGCACTGAACGCAGGACCAACTTGATCAAGGTTAGAACCGATAACGATGAGAGCCATACCTATATACAGAGCAGCCATCCAAGGAACAACTTTTTCTGTTACAGACGCAATAGAAGGCATACCGCCAACGATAACGGAAAACACTAAGGTTGCGAGTACAAGCCCTGTGATGACACCGTATTCACTCGGTACATCAAACGCGTAAGTGAGCATGGCATGTGCTTGGTTCGCTTGGAACATGTTACCGCCGCCCAATGCACCTAAAATACACATTAAGGCAAAACCAATAGCAAGGGCTTTACCTAATCCACCCAATCCTCTTTCACCAAGACCTTGGCTTAGGTAGTACATTGGACCACCCGAAACAACGCCTGAAGGTAGGATAGTTCGGTATTTTACACCTAAGGTACACTCACAGAATTTAGAAGCCATGCCTAGAAGACCACACAAGATCATCCAGAATGTTGCACCAGGGCCACCAATCGCAAGTGCCGCACCAACGCCGGCAATGTTACCAAGCCCAACGGTTCCAGAAAGAGCCGTTGTAAGAGCTTGAAAGTGAGAAACCTCGCCATCCTCTTTGGAGTTAGGGTCGGTATACTTACCTTTGATAATGTCTATGGCCATGCCAACACGTTTAAATTGAACGAAGCCAAAATAAACAGTAAAGATAATCGCGGCGAGCAAGAGCCAACCAACAATGATTGGGAAGTTCGCTTCACCAAGCGGAACACTTTTAAAAATTAATCCAACGAACCACCCTGTGTAGTCATTGAAAAATCCATCAACACTTTTACTCAAGTTACTGATACTTTGACTAAATGATCCTTCTTCTGCAAATGCACTGGAACTAAATAATAATATAAACCCAAAAAATAATTCACGTATGTTTTTCATGGTTTTCCCTGTCTTTTTATTAAATTATGTTTGTTGCTGTTGTGTTTGTTTCTATTTGATTTTTTATATTTCAGTGGTTTATTTGGTTCATTCGACGACAATATAAACGGCTGTATCTAGGTCGAAAAACGAAACAAATATAAGTACTGATCTTGCTTTGTATGGATATCCTTTTGGAATGTGAACCAATAAGACTATGGCATTCGGCTCGCCACGGCCTACTGATAATCCTATACATAAAAATAATACCATCAAAGAAATTTTTACAATAAATTTACATTTGTTCGGGTTTTGTCATTGTTTTGGAATAAGTCGATGCTTTTTGGGTTGGAAAAGGCATATGCAGTCATAGCTATAGCAACTGGTGAATTGCGCTATGTAGGCTTTTTCCCTTGCTGAAACGCTTCCCATGAAAACCTGAGTCGTGATTTTACAGTCAAAGTAACCTAAATCTTGGAGCATCGGACGAAAGTGAGGATGAGGAGTGGTGGATATGACTAAGAGGGGGCAGATTATAAGGAAGTAGGCGAAGTTGAATGTTCGATATGCTTTTGGAGGTTTTTGACCATTGAGGATGTATTCCGATCTGAGGATAATAAAAAAGCCCTTTATCAGTAATGCCGATCAGTTAAAGCCAAAGTGATCGGTTGAAGGATCCTTCCGAGCTG
>NZ_JBFSPI010000062.1:0-30863 GCF_041464685.1 Vibrio sp. 10N.237.312.B06 | reverse complement strand
TTCTCAAGCTTTTTTCCTACGCTATTTTTGATCACTTACTTACTGTGATTGGTATTATATCTGGTGCTCTAGGTTCTAGACAGAAAAAAGCAGAGCTCATGAGCTCTGCTTTTTTATTGGCTGGTAAACCGTTTGACGAATATTTGTGGGTAAGAAATGTTCGCTAGGTCTTAGCTGGTTTCAAATAATGAATCGCGGTTGCTTGAACCTTATCTAATTCATCCTGAAGTTCAAAAAGCTCCGGTTCAATGTCTTCAACGGAAGTGCCGGAACGCAGCTCTTTCTCTATCGTCGCACACACCGACTTCAGCCTTGGTACACCGCTGTATGAGCTGCTGCCATGCATCTTGTGGATGATGTGTGTCAGTGCTTCAACGGGGTAGTCACTGTCTTCGATCGCTTTCTCTGCGGCTTCATAAACCTCAGGAATAAAGTCGACTAGCATTTGCAGCATATCGCGTGCGAGGTCTTCTTTGTTGGCGGCTTGCTTCATAGCTGCTTGCCAATCAATGATGATATTCTTATGCACGTTAGCCTCAGAATCTGAAACTGAGCTATTGTCTACTTCCGCGGAGACTGCCGGGTGGGCGGGGTCTATTTTTTCAATGTGCTCAACCTCAGAGGTAGGGCTCCAATGAATAAGAACCTGTTGTAACACATGCTCTTCGATAGGCTTGGTTAGGTAGTCATCCATACCTGCTTCAAGTAGTCGGTCACGCTCTCCCATCATTGCATGCGCAGTAACAGCAATCACAGGCGTGTTTGCATTGTTCGCCAACGCCTTAATTTTTTGGCAAGCGGTCACGCCGTCCATCTGCGGCATTTGAATATCCATGAAAATGACATCAAATGGAGTCTCTGTCGCTTTGTCGAGAGCTTTCTGACCACTAGTACAACTGATCACTGTCTCTACGCGCTCTTTTAGCAGCGCAGTAATCAGTTTAAGGTTGGCAGGGTTGTCGTCGACCGCCAATACCGTAAGCGGTAGTTTCTCTTCTGAATGTGTTTCAATAGCGGGTGCAATTAAGGTTGGCGCTTGATTTGATACCAAAGTTTGCAGCAACTTCTTGCGAGAGAGAGGCTTAGTAATGCACTGAACATCGACTTCTTTCATCAATTGCTCACCCAACGCTAGCTCGGTACTTGGTGTACCAATAATCACGTTCTGAGCGATCTTCTTCGCGCCAATCGCCCAACCACTCACAGTATCAAATTGATACTCTTGGTTCGCGGCTAAGTTAAGTAGAACGTAGTCATACGAGGTAGATTCGTCAGGCATAACCGAACGGTACGTTACCACTAAGCCTTCTTGGGTTAGGATCTGCTGAGTAATTGATGCCGCTTGCATGTTTGGTTCGATAAGCAGCAGTTGCTTGTCTTGCAGGCACTGAGTCTCTATTAGTTCTGTCATCGGCATATCGGTAGTCGATAGTCTCAGGGTGAACCAGAAGGTGGAGCCTTGGTGAAGACGACTGGTTAGGCTGATCTCTCCGCCCATTTGGCTGACCAGTTTTTGGGTGATTACCAGACCTAAGCCTGTACCACCATAACGACGAGAGATGCTCGCATCGGCTTGGCTGAAGGCTTGGAAAAGTTGTGCTTGTTGGCGTTCTGAGATACCAATGCCCGTATCTCGAACCATAAACTGCAGCTCAATGCTGTCTTCGCTTTGTGAACGAAGTTCAACGCTGATGTCAATGTTGCCACGCTCGGTAAACTTGATCGAGTTACCCACAAGGTTAGTCAGGATCTGTTGGATACGCAGTGGATCACCAACAACGCCTGGTGGTACTTTCGGGTCGATCTTAAGTGTAAGCTCAAGACCTTTTTCATGAGCATTAGTGGCTTGAAGGTTAACCACCTCTTCTAGGCTCGCTTGGAATTCAAATGGAATGTTTTCTAGAGCGAGTTTGCCGGCTTCAAGTTTTGAGAAGTCCAAGATATCGTTGATGATGCTGAGTAGGTTATTGGCCGAGCGTTCAATGGTCTGTAAGTAGTCGGTTTGGCTGTTCGATAGGTGTGTCTTGAGCATCTGACGAGTAAAGCCAATCACACCATTGAGTGGTGTTCTAAGCTCATGAGACATATTCGCCAAGAACTCAGATTTAACACGAGCGGCTTCTTGAGCTCGTTTTTTCGCAATGTCTAACTCAACGTTTTGAATCTCTAATTGCTCTAGGGTTTCACGCAGATCAGATGTTGCTTGGTCGATGCTGTGCTGCATCTCGACGTGATATTCTGATAGCGAGACTGCCATCGCGTTGATACCGTTTTTCAGTGAATCAAGCTCACCATGCATTTTGCCTTCGATACGCACATCGAGGTGACCACGACGAATTCGGTCGACCATGTTTTTCATGTGTGTGATCGGTTGGGTTACATCGTGCATCAAGCGGAAGGCAAATACCCCAGAAAGTCCAAGACCGAGGATCAGCACCAAGAAGGCAGAGAACACTTCTTGATATTGCTGCAATCGAAGTGACGACAAGTCTAACTCTATCGCAATATAGCCGATCGCTTGATTCGCTTGAGACTGGCCATTAGCTGAGTTGATGTATTGCCCCTCAGCGATGATAGGTGTCCTAAGAATCAGCGTGTTATCGAGCAGGTTCGATGAGCTTAAATGCGGAATCGGTTTATCTTTCGGATAGGTCAGGCTTTCAAAATCAGGATGGAAGTTTGACGTTACAAACAACTCATGACGTTCATCAAACACCGCAATACTGCGCACCAGCTTAGAATTTTTTCGATGAGCATAGCTAATCAGCTGACGAACAGACTCTCGACTTTCGAGCTTCATGCCAGACTCACTCGCAATCGCTAGTGGTTCAATGATGCTAGTACCAGTGTTAACCACTTGACCCTCAAGGTCTTGATAGCGGTTAAATGAGAAAAATGCACTCAATAGCAGCCCAATAATTAGGGTTGGAGCTAGAGTTAAGGTAATTACACGGGCTCTTAAGCCATATCTGGTCATGTTCTTTAATTACATCGAGGTCTGGATATGGGAAAATAACGCACACAATGGCGGTTAAGTGAACGGTAAGCTTAATCAAAGCCGTGACGTTCGACAATGATTCCAAGACAGAATAGTGAGTCCTGGATACCAATTACTTATTAAAAGATACATTAGGCACAAGCAATGGCACGTTTTTTCCAACCAAAAAAGAAAACTCAACTCGAGACCAAGCATCAATCGGTTTTGGTTGAACGAATGGATCACAATGGCGCTGGCATCGCTTATCAGAAGAACAAACCAGTTTTCATTGATGGCGCATTGCCCGGTGAGAAGGTGGTTATTCAGCTTACTGAGAGCAAAAGTAAGTTTTCGCGAGCAAAACTCATCAAATTACTTCAACCGAGTGAGCTGCGTTTAAAGCCATTTTGTAAGCACTTTAATCAGTGTGGTGGCTGTCATCTCCAACATCTCGGTTACTCATCTCAGGTTGAGCATAAAGCACAATCTTTGACGCACCTGATGAGCAAATACCAAACGGCTAACACCGAAGTCGCCCAGCCGATTGTCGGTGATGAAACCGGTTATCGTCGTCGCGCGCGTATCAGTCTATTTGTTGATAAGAAGACACAGCTGCTTCAGTTTGGTTTCCGTAAGAAACAAAGTAAACAGATTGAAAACATCACCGACTGCGCGGTGCTTGACCCTCGCCTTAATGTATTGCTGCCAAAACTGAAAAGTTTACTGAACACTTTCAGTAGCCTTACGTCTTTAGGACATGTTGAATTGGTGTTGGGTGATACTGGCCCTGTTATGGTGCTGCGTCACCTTAAACCTTTGGTTGAAAAAGATGAGCAAGCGTTGATGACGCTCGCGAAAGAAGAAGGTGTAACGCTGTACTCGATGCCAGAAACCGATAAGTTGGTTCGTTTGGTGGGTGATTCGCCAAGCTATAGTGAAACCGGTGTAACCTTACCTTTTGAGCCAAACCACTTTATACAAGTTAACCAGAAAGTGAACCAACAGATGGTTGCTCAAGCGATTGAGTGGTTAGAGCCTCAAGCGGATGAGCGTGTGCTTGACCTGTTTTGTGGTTTAGGCAACTTCAGTCTGCCTATCGCACAACAATCGGCGTTTGTCGTTGGTGTGGAAGGCGTTGATGAAATGGTTCAACAGGCAACGGCTAATGCGGCGTTAAACCAGTTAAGCAATACGGAGTTTTATCAAGCGAACCTCGAAGAAGATTTATCTTCACAGCTTTGGGCAAAAGAGAAATTCGATAAAGTATTACTTGACCCTGCACGTGCTGGAGCGAGTGGGATCGTTGATCAAATTTCAGCGTTAGGAGCGAAGCGTGTGGTTTATGTTTCGTGTAATCCTGCTACTCTAGCGAGAGATTCTGAGAGTTTAGAAAAACAAGGCTATCAATTAGCCAAACTTGGTATGTTGGATATGTTTCCCCATACCAGTCATCTAGAATCGATGGCTCTCTTTATCAAGGCTTAGAAGCCCTTAAATATGGCTTAAAAATGAATCACAAAGGCGCAGGGAAGCCTGCGCTGATATCAATATGAGTCGAACTAACTTGGAATCAGTTAGTCATATTGAATTGGGTATAAAACATAATAACTAGGAAGGCATGATGGTTGCGGTACGAAGCGCACATTTAAACCCAAGCGAACAGTTTGAGCTAGAAAGTTGGATTGCGTCACTGAATCAAGACGTAAAAACCTCGAATAAACTGACCAAAGTTTATCGTCACTGTGAAGAGCTATTAAAAGATCACGAGCAAGCGTCGCTCCTGCTTTGGCGTGGGCGTGAGATGATCGAAATCTTGGTTACGTTGTCGATGGACCGTGCCACTTTAATTGCAGCGCAACTTTTCCCCGTTGTTTCAAGCGGCGTTTTTGGACGTGAAGCGTTTGAAGAAAGCTACGGTAAAGAAACCGTAAAGTTAATTGATGGCGTTGAAGAAATGGCAGCTTTGGGCCAGCTCAACGTTACCCTTGAAGGCAGTGCTGCCTCGGGACAAGTAGATAACGTTCGTCGAATGTTACTGGCCATGGTCGATGATTTCCGCTGCGTCGTCATCAAGCTAGCAGAACGAATTTGCAACCTCATCGAGGTAAAAAAGGCCCCTGATGCTGTTCGCCGTGCGGCAGCAAAAGAGTGTGCTAACATCTATGCGCCTCTTGCAAACCGTTTGGGCATTGGTCAGCTAAAGTGGGAAATTGAAGATTACGCTTTCCGCTATCAACAACCAGATACCTACAAGCAGATTGCCAAACAGCTGTCAGAGCGTCGTATCGTGCGCGAACAATACATCACTGACTTTGTTGATGACCTAACATCAGAAATGAACCGTTCAAGCATCAATGCTGAAGTCAGCGGTCGTCCCAAACACATCTACAGCATCTGGCGTAAAATGCAGAAAAAGGGCTTAGAGTTTGATGAGCTTTTTGACGTGCGTGCGGTACGTATTATTGCCGACCAACTGCAAGACTGTTATGCCGGTCTAGGTGTGGTTCACACCAAATATAAACATCTTCCAAGTGAATTTGATGACTATGTGGCGAATCCTAAGCCCAATGGTTACCAATCAATTCATACCGTAGTTCTTGGCCCTGAAGGCAAGACCATCGAAATTCAGATCCGTACCAAGCAAATGCACGAAGACTCTGAGTTAGGTGTGGCTGCGCACTGGAAGTATAAAGAAGGTGCTTCTAGCGGTGTACGCAGTGGCTACGATGAGAAAATCACGTGGTTGCGTAAGCTTATCGACTGGCAAGAAGAGATGTCAGATTCTGGCGAAATGCTGGATGAAGTACGTAGCCAAGTCTTTGATGACCGAGTCTATGCCTTTACACCACGCGGTGATGTGGTCGATTTACCAATGGGTGCAACGCCGTTGGATTTTGCTTACCACATTCACTCGATGGTTGGACACCGTTGTATCGGTGCCAAAGTCGCAGGTCGAATCGTTCCGTTTACTCATAAGTTGGCGATGGGCGATCAAGTTGAGATCATTACTCAAAAAGAACCGAATCCATCACGTGATTGGTTAAATCCGACCACAGGTTTTGTTCATTCAAGTCGAGCTCGAGCAAAAATTAACGCTTGGTTCCGCGCTCAGAGTCGTGAGAAAAACCTCGAAGCTGGACGAGACATCCTAGAAGTCGAGCTAGGCAGAGTCGGCGCAACACTGAAAGATGCTGAGCAATATGCGCTGAAACGATTCAACGTCAATACACCTGATGAATTGTATGCAGGTATTGGTAGCGGCGATTTGCGTATTAACCAAGTGGTTAATCACATCAATGCTCTGGTCAATAAGCCGACGGCTGAAGAAGAAGATAAGAAAGCACTCGAGAAGTTGCTTGAGTCTGACAATAAGCCAGCACATCAGAGCCGTCCGAAAAAGGATGCTGTCGTTGTTGAAGGTGTTGATAACCTAATGACCCACTTGGCTCGTTGTTGTCAGCCTATCCCAGGTGATGTGATCAAAGGTTACATTACTCAAGGGCGTGGTATCTCAGTACACCGCAGCGATTGTGAGCAGTTAAGTGAACTTAACCTACATGCCCCTGAACGTATCATCGATACGGTGTGGGGAGATGGTTTTGTAGGCTCGTATATCTTAACACTGCGTGTAGAGGCGCTAGAACGTACCGGCTTGTTGAAAGACATAACATCCCTGTTCTTGAACGAAAAAGTCAGTGTGACGACAATGAAGAGCCGTATTGACTATAAACGTCAGCTGTCGGTGATGGATTTCGATTTGGAAGTGACCAACATTGAGATTCTGAGTCGCGTGACAAGCCGAGTAGAACAGATCAAAGATGTTATGAGCGTAAAACGCCTAGGCTAGTTTTTACGTCGTACTTGGCCTTCTAACTGTGTTAACTGCACTATACTCGCTTCATCACATAGGCAAGCTATGCTCAGAAGTCTCGTAAGTTTGTTGCCTTGTTAGAAGAGCCAATTACTTAGTAAAACAAAGATAGTCGTCATTCCCTACAGTGAGGGACGAACGTGGATAGGGAATCTCGCCAAGCGATTTGAGATCCCCAACTCACTCATTCTTCGCTCTTGAGGATGACCGAAAAAATAGAAAGGTGAGTGGTTTTGGCTACTCACCTTTTTTAGTTTTAGAAGACGGTATAAATTTAAAAATCAAAGACAGTGAATAGGAATAAAACGATGAATCACCCGATTGAACAACTTGAACAGATCATGACTAAGCTGCGCGATCCTGAAGGTGGCTGTCCTTGGGATTTGAAACAAAATTTTGAAACAATTGTGCCGCATACGATCGAAGAGACCTATGAGGTGGTGGACGCGATTCACAATAAAGATTGGCCAAACTTACAAGAAGAGTTGGGTGACTTGCTGTTTCAGGTGATCTTCTATAGCCAATTGGCGAAAGAGCAGGGCTTGTTTGAGTTCTCTGATGTGGTCGACGGTATCAATGAGAAGCTGACGCGCCGTCATCCACACGTATTTTCTGATACAGAGTTTGCCAGTGATGAAGAAATTAATGCCAACTGGGAAGCTGAAAAAGCCAAAGAGAAAGCACAGGCAGGCAAAACTCAAGAAAGTATTCTAGACTCAATACCAAACTCTCTACCTGCACTTTCGCGTGCTACAAAGATTCAAAAGCAAGTCGCGAAATTTGGCTTTGATTGGGACTCTATCGGCCCGGTCGCTGATAAGGTTTTAGAGGAAGTTGATGAGGTGCTAGAAGAAGCACTTCAAGTAACGCCAAACGAAGATTTAGTTGAAGAAGAACTGGGTGATTTGTTGTTTGCTACCGTCAATTTAGTGCGACATTTGGGTAAAAATCCAGAAACGGCTCTCAATAAAGCCAATCTAAAATTTTCACGCCGCTTTAAAGGTGTGGAACAAAAAGTTCGTCAGCAAGATAAAATTTTGACCGACTTTTCTCTACAACAGCTTGATTCCATATGGGATGAAGTCAAAGTGGCGGAGAAAAGATCATCAAAGCTTTTATCATGAATTGATTTGAAGCAAAAAATAAAAAATAGCAGTGTGATAGATTTCACGTTGTGGCGATAAGGGGCTTCTGGTATATTTTCATCCCGTCCAGAAGTAATCCATTTCCCTCATTCAACCAATTTCAGGTTAAACATGACGACAAATTACATTTTTGTTACTGGCGGGGTTGTATCCTCTCTAGGTAAAGGTATTGCAGCAGCATCTCTTGCGGCTATTTTAGAAGCTCGTGGTCTTAAAGTGACTATGATGAAGCTTGACCCTTACATCAACGTTGATCCAGGCACAATGAGCCCGACTCAACACGGTGAAGTGTTCGTTACGGAAGATGGCGCTGAAACTGACCTTGACCTTGGTCACTACGAGCGATTCATTCGCACCAAGATGACTAAGCGTAACAACTTCACTGCAGGTCGTGTTTACTCAGACGTACTCGCTAAAGAGCGTCGCGGTGATTACCTAGGTGCAACTATTCAGGTTATCCCGCACATCACTAACTCTATCAAAGAACGTGTAATTTCTGGCGCAGCTGGCCACGATATCGCGCTTGTTGAAGTTGGTGGTACGGTTGGTGATATTGAATCTCTACCATTCATGGAAGCGATTCGTCAGCTAGCAGTAGAGCTAGGCCGTGAACGCGCAATGTTCATGCACCTTACTCTAGTGCCATACCTAGCAGCTGCGGGCGAAGTGAAAACTAAGCCAACGCAACACTCTGTAAAAGAGCTGCTGTCTATTGGTATTCAGCCAGACATTCTAGTTTGTCGTTCAGACCGCAACATTCCTTCGAACGAGCGTAAGAAAATTGCTCTGTTCTGTAATGTGCAAGAAAATGCAGTTATTTCTATGCGCGATGTTGACTCTATCTACAAGATCCCTCAGCTTATTAAAGCTCAAGGCACTGATGAACTTGTATGTAAGCGTTTCGGCATCACAGCTCCAGAAGCAGACCTGTCTGAATGGGAACAAGTAATTTACGAAGAAGCTAACCCAACGGGTGAAGTGACGATTGGTATGGTTGGTAAGTACATTGAACTACCAGACGCATACAAATCAGTAAATGAAGCGCTAAAACACGCGGGCTTGAAAAATCGCCTAAGCGTTAATATTAAATACGTAGATTCACAAGACGTTGAGTCTCGTGGCGTAGAAGTTTTAGAAGGCCTAGATGCAATCCTAGTTCCTGGTGGCTTTGGTGATCGTGGTGTTGAAGGCAAGATTCTTGCTGCTCAATACGCTCGTGAAAACAAAGTACCTTACTTAGGTATCTGTCTAGGTATGCAAGTAGCACTTATCGAGTACGCTCGTAACGTTGCGAAAATGGAAGGGGCACACTCTTCTGAATTCTGTACTGAAACTAAGTACCCAGTTGTTGGTCTTATCACTGAGTGGACTGATGGCGAAGGTAAAGTTGAAGAGCGCACAGAAACATCTGACCTTGGCGGCACAATGCGTCTTGGTTCACAGCTTTGTCACCTAGCGAAAGGGACAAAAGCTTACGAATTATACGGTAGCGCGACGATCCATGAACGTCATCGTCACCGTTACGAAGTGAACAACAATCTTCGTCCACAAATTGAAAAAGCGGGCCTAAAAGTATCGGGTCTATCTGCGGACAAGAAACTGGTTGAAGTTATCGAGAACCCGAACCATCCATGGTTCGTTGCTGCTCAATTCCACCCAGAGTTCACTTCAACACCTCGCGATGGTCACCCATTGTTTGCAGGTTTCGTTAAAGCAGCTGGCGAGTTCCAGCGCGGCGAATTAGAGAAGTAAAAAGGAATACAGGTAGCTGCGTAAGTTGTGCTGCTACCTTTAAATTTGACATTTATATATTCAACGAGAAGGAAACATTCAATGTCTAAGATCGTTAAAGTTCTAGGTCGTGAAATCATCGATTCACGTGGTAACCCAACTGTAGAAGCTGAAGTACACCTAGAAGGCGGTTTCGTAGGTATGGCTGCTGCTCCATCTGGCGCATCTACTGGTTCACGCGAAGCTCTTGAGCTACGTGACGGCGACAAATCACGTTTCCTAGGTAAAGGTGTTCTTAAAGCTATTGAAGCTGTAAACGGCCCAATCGCTGAAGCTCTAGTAGGTTCTGACGCTAAAGCACAAGCTGACGTTGACCAAATCATGCTTGACCTAGACGGTACTGAAAACAAGTCTAAGTTCGGTGCGAACGCTATCCTAGCTGTATCTCTAGCTAACGCAAAAGCTGCTGCTGCTGCGAAAGGTATGCCTCTTTACGAGCACATTGCTGAGCTAAACGGTACTGCTGGTCAATTCTCTATGCCTCTACCAATGATGAACATCATCAACGGTGGTGAGCACGCAGATAACAACGTTGACATCCAAGAGTTCATGATCCAACCAGTTGGCGCTAAGACTCTTAAAGAAGGTCTACGTATCGGCGCTGAAGTATTCCACAACCTAGCTAAAGTTCTTAAGTCTAAAGGCTACAGCACTGCAGTTGGTGATGAAGGTGGTTTCGCTCCTAACCTTAAGTCTAACGCTGAAGCTCTAGAAGTTATCGCAGAAGCTGTTGCAGCTGCTGGTTACGAACTAGGTAAAGACGTTACTCTTGCTATGGACTGTGCAGCATCTGAGTTCTTCGACAAAGAAGCTGGTATCTACAACATGAAGGGCGAAGGTAAAACTTTCACTTCTGTAGAGTTCAACCACTACCTAGCTGAGCTAGCGAACAACTTCCCAATCGTTTCTATCGAAGACGGTCTTGACGAGTCTGATTGGGATGGCTTCAAGCACCAAACAGAACTTTTAGGCGACAAGCTTCAAATCGTTGGTGACGATCTGTTCGTTACAAACACTAAGATTCTTGCTGAAGGTATCGAGAAAGGCGTAGCTAACTCTATCCTTATCAAGTTTAACCAAATCGGTTCTCTAACAGAGACTCTAGCTGCTATCAAGATGGCTAAAGACGCTGGCTACACTGCAGTAATCTCTCACCGTTCTGGCGAAACTGAAGATGCAACTATCGCTGATCTAGCGGTAGGTACAGCTGCAGGTCAAATCAAAACTGGTTCTATGAGCCGTTCTGACCGTGTTGCTAAGTACAACCAACTTATCCGTATCGAAGAAGCTCTAGGTTCTAAAGCTCCTTACAACGGTCTTAAAGAAGTTAAAGGTCAATAATTCCTAGCGAATTATTAATCTAAGCTTTTTAAATGCCTCGCTTATGCGGGGCATTTTTTTGTCTGTAGAAAATGACGGGAAGAAGCTCTAGGTTCTAAAACTCCTCCTTTTTACAACGAAAGCGGTCTTAAAGACGTTAAAGGTCAGCACTTTCTTCAAGACTTAAAGCCTCGTGAATTATTAGCTTAAAGCTTTTGAAAACGCTCTACTTCGGTAGGGCGTTTTTTTTTGCTTGTAGGAAAGTGAGATCTAATTTCTAAAGCTCCTCCTCGTTACATCTAAAGTTCGTCATTCCCTAGACTGACGAAGGAAGGAGTCGGGAATCTCATTGTTACCATACTTATCCCGACAATAATTCTCCGACTTATTGATTCCCTAACACCACATATCTCGCACCAATAAGCTCATTATGGTATATATGTGCCTTATTCTAGTTCCTTCTTTTTCAACCGGCGAAAGGTGTTATGCGAATTTTTGCTTTAGTACTGCTCATAGTGTTTGGCTGGCTACAACACACACTGTGGCTCGGTAAAAATGGTATTTCTGATTACTACGGTGTGAACAACGAAATCCAAGTTCAACAGCAAGTAAACGAAAAGCTCCATCTTCGTAACGCAGAGATGTTTGCGGAAATCGATGATCTACGCCAAGGCTTAGACGCGATAGAAGAGCGCGCACGTCATGAGCTTGGAATGGTAAAAGAAGGCGAAACGTTTTTCCGCATCATTGGTGAGGAATCTCATTAATGTCGACTCAACTTCAAAGTGTGATTGCCGTTGTACCTGCAGCGGGCGTCGGTAGCCGAATGAAAGCAGACCGCCCTAAGCAATATCTTAAGATTAACGGCAAAACGATTTTAGAGCACACCATTGAGAAATTACTGTCTCATCCACAAGTCTCTCAAATTGTCGTTGCGATCAGCGATGATGACCCCTATTACCCGGAGTTAGCACTCAACCAGAATCCCAAAGTGGTCAGAGTGTCTGGCGGAAGCGAACGAGCGGACTCGGTACTCTCTGCACTAAACTGTATCGCCGAGCAGCAGCTTAGCGATTGGGTAATGGTTCACGATGCGGCAAGGCCTTGTGTCCAACTCAGTGATATCGACAAGCTAATTTCCGGCGCGATGAGCCATGATGTAGGGGCTATTTTAGCGGCGCCAGTTCGTGACACGATGAAGCGAGGTGCCCAAGGGCAGATCGAACATACCGTTGAGCGGGCCGAACTATGGCATGCACTTACGCCGCAAATGTTCAGAGCAAAGCCTCTGCGGAATGCATTAAGCGAGGCGTTGCAACAAGGCGTTTCGATTACCGATGAAGCCTCAGCCTTTGAATGGAAAGGTTTATCGCCCGCTTTAGTGGCAGGGCGTTCAGATAATTTTAAGATTACTCAGCCTGAAGATTTAGCACTTGCTGAGTTCTATTTAAGTCAGAATAAGGAATAATGATGATTCGTATTGGCCATGGCTTTGATGTACATAAGTTTGGTGGTGAAGGTCCGGTAATTATAGGTGGCGTTAGAGTCCCTTATGAGCAGGGTCTTATCGCACACTCAGATGGTGATGTTGCCCTTCATGCGTTGTGTGACGCTTTATTAGGTGCGATTGCTGCCGGTGATATTGGTCGTCATTTCCCCGATACTGATGATGAGTGGAAAGGCGCGGATAGCCGTGAACTTCTAAAAGATGTTTATCGTCGAGTAAAAGAACAAGGCTACGTGATTGGTAATGCCGATATTACTATCATGGCGCAAGCTCCAAAGATGGCGCCTCATATAGACTCTATGTGCCACGCTATCGCACAAGATTTAGAAACCAGCATTAGCAATGTGAATGTAAAAGCGACGACCACTGAGCGTTTAGGTTTTACAGGACGCAAAGAGGGCATCGCATGTGAAGCGGTGGTCCTAATTACTAAAAGTGCGTAAGCACCAACACGAAAAGAACAGCATGTCAGATATTTTATCTTCATTGGCTTATCTAAACGGTAAACCAACTGCGAAAGCAAAACTAAAAGCAAAAGCCGAACACTTTGTCGTTAATGAAGACTTAGGTTTTGAGTTCACTGGTGAAGGCGAACACCTTATGGTTCGTATTCGTAAAACGGGTGAGAACACGAGCTTTGTAGCAAACGAGCTGGCTAAAGCGTGTGGTGTTAAGTCGAAAGACGTGAGTTGGGCTGGTTTGAAAGACCGTCATGCTGTGACAGAACAGTGGTTGAGCGTGCATCTACCAAAAGGTGAACCTGACTTTTCTGCTTTTCTTGCACAATACCCAAGCATTGAGATCTTGGCGACAGCACGCCACAACAAAAAGTTACGCCCAGGCGATTTAGTTGGCAACCAATTCGAGCTAACTTTGTCTGAAGTAACGGACTGCGATGATGTAGTCAAACGTTTGGAAAAAGTCGCTCAAGTGGGCGTGCCAAATTACTTTGGTGCTCAGAGGTTTGGCAATGAAGGTAATAACTTATCTGAAGCTCGTCGTTGGGGGCGTGAAAACGTTCGTACACGTAATCAAAATAAGCGCAGCTTGTACCTCTCTGCAGCTCGTTCTTGGATCTACAACTTAATTCTTTCTGACCGTATTGAGCTCGATGCGTTTGCTTCGGCATTGGTCGGCGATATTGTTGTTAAAAATGATGCTCAACTTGCTGTGACAGCCGCTAATATCGAAGCTGTAAACCAAGATATCGCCAATGGTTCTGCGTTTATTACCGTTGCTTTAGCTGGAGATAATGCGTTACCGACGACGGATGAGTCTCAAGCTCTAGAGCAGAAACACCTTAATGCTGAACCGGATCTAATGGCGCTTATTTGTGGCAACCGTATGCGCCATGATCGCCGTGAAGCGTCGTTGAAGCCGATGGGTTTAGTGTGGGAAGTAAACGAAGACAATGTCACTCTTAAATTCTCTCTGGACGCAGGCTGCTTCGCAACTGCTATCGTTCGTGAGTTAGTTGAAGAAGTACACGTAGAAAGAACCTACGAGCAATAATGATTCTGCTTGGGTCTAAGTCACTTTATATTGATATTTAAGTGACTTTATATCGGTATTTAAGTGACTTGGCATTGGTACAAAAGAAAGGATACAAGATGAAGATTTTACTCAGCAACGATGATGGTGTGCATGCTCAAGGTATTCATGAGCTGGCAAATGAATTACGTGATCTTGCTGAAGTTATCATTGTGGCACCTGACCGTAATCGCTCAGGAGCTTCAAATTCATTAACTTTAGAACAGCCTTTACGTGTTCAAGAGATTGCTAGAAATACCTATTCGGTACAAGGAACACCGACCGACTGTGGACATTTCGCATTGAACGAACTCCTAAAGAGTGACATGCCTGATCTGGTTTTAACGGGTATTAATCACGGAGCTAACCTTGGTGATGACGTGCTTTATTCAGGTACAGTCGCAGCAGCAATGGAAGGCCACTTTCTAGGTGTTCAATCGGTGGCATTTTCTCTGGTTGGAAAACAACATTTTAAGACAGCAGCAGCGGTTGCTCGCCGTATTGTCGAACAACATTTAGCAAACCCAATCCCGACCAATCGCCTGTTAAACGTGAACGTCCCTGACTTAGCATTAGAACAAATATCGGGTACTCAGGTGACACGTCTAGGTGCTCGTCATCATGCTGAAGATATGATTAAGCAGAAAGACCCACGTGGTCATGATATCTATTGGCTTGGCCCTCCTGGTAAGGAGCAAGATGCTGGTGAGGGTACCGATTTTTACGCCATTGAACATGGTTTTGTGTCGGTAACACCACTACAAGTTGATCTGACGGCACATGAGTCGTTGGGTGCGATGACTACATGGTTAGGGGATAAATAAGTGAGTAATCCACAAGCTGAGCGCTTAGTTACTTTTCTGATAGAAAATGGTATTCGGGATCAAAAGGTTCTTGATGCTATTTACTTACTACCGAGAGAGAGCTTTTTATCACAGGCTATGCATCACCAAGCCTATGATAATAATGCGCTGCCGATCGGGCAGGGGCAGACAATTTCTCAGCCTTATATTGTTGCTAAAATGACCGAGTTACTTGAGTTACAACAAGACAGCCGCGTTTTGGAGATCGGAACGGGTTCTGGTTATCAAACGGCTGTTTTGGCTCAGTTGGTTGATCACGTGTATTCGGTTGAAAGAATAAAGTCGCTACAATGGGATGCTAAGCGTAGGTTGAAGCAACTCGATTTCTACAATATCTCAACCAAGCACGGTGATGGTTGGCAAGGTTGGTCTTCTAAGGCGCCTTTTGATGCGATTATTGTCACCGCTGCTGCAGAGTCGATCCCTCAAGCGCTTTTGCAGCAGTTGAAAGATGGAGGCCGCTTATTAATTCCGGTCGGGGATGACGAACAACAACTGTTGAAGATTGTTCGCCACGGTGATGAGTTTTTATCGAGTGTTATCGAGATGGTGCGATTTGTACCTCTTGTACCTGGTGAGTTAGCTTAATAAAATTATTGATGGTGTAGGTGGATAGAAAGTCGATGCGTTCGAAGGTTTTTAAAGGAAGTTCTCTACTGCTTAGCTGTGCACTTGTTGGGTGTGCGGCGAATTCGCCTGCGCCAGTTTCAAGCTTAAACAAGAATTACTCATCGATTGATCGTGGTAGTTATCGTGGTAGTTACTATGAAGTGAAAAAAGGCGATACCCTTTATTTTATTGCTTACGTAACAAATAAAGATGTTAAAGAGCTTATTCGTTATAACAATCTGTCTGCACCTTATACCATCCATCCCGGACAGAGCCTTAAGTTATGGCGTCCTAGCTACAACGCTCCAGCGTATGGTAAATCAACGGTAGCGGTTGCAGCCGTCGCTGCGCCTGTTGCCGCATCCACAACTTTGTTGGCCTCAAGCAAACCTAAAACAACATCTCAAAAGAGTAAAAGCTCTAAACCTGCGCCCGCTCAAACAACCACCAAAGTGGCGAAAAAAGATCCACAAAAGAAGGTTGTACAATCCAAATCAAAGGAGTATGTTGGTTCTAAAGGTAAACAGAATGTTACACCGCCAACAAAACCAACGAGTAACAAAGTATCCAAATGGTTATGGCCAACGAAAGGGAGAGTAATTAAGAATTTCTCTGTAGGCGAACAAGGAAATAAAGGCATAGACATAGCAGGACAGCGAGGTCAGCCAATAGTATCTACTGCAGGGGGAACGGTTGTTTATTCGGGTAATGCATTACGAGGCTACGGCAATCTAGTGATTGTGAAGCACAATGATAATTACTTAAGTGCATACGCGCATAACGACCGACTATTAGTATCTGAAGGGCAAAGTGTGAAACCAGGGCAGAAGATTGCAACAATGGGAAGCTCTGGAGCCAGCAGTGTCAGGCTGCACTTTGAGATTCGTTACCAAGGTAAATCAGTTAATCCAAAACGGTATTTACCTTAAATACAATATGCAAAAATTACGTATTGTATGGAGTGACATAGTCATTTAGCGACATATGAAGTTGTAATGTCATGCTAATTTCGCCAGGGGGAGGCGTTATGAGTATAAGCAATGCAGTAACCAAAGAAGAGTTCGATCTTAACCAAGCAACCACGGAACAGGAAGCTCTTGGAAAAGCAAAACGAACAGTCACTAAGAAAACCGAAGCGAAAGAAGAGACTGAAGTTACGTCTAAAAGCTTAGATGCGACTCAACTCTACTTAGGCGAAATCGGTTTCTCACCACTATTAACCGCTGAAGAAGAAGTGCTTTATGCACGTCGAGCTCTACGCGGTGATGAAGCAGCACGCAAACGCATGATCGAAAGTAACCTGCGTTTGGTGGTAAAAATTTCTCGTCGTTATAGCAACCGTGGTCTTGCACTTCTCGATCTTATTGAAGAAGGCAACCTAGGTTTGATTCGCGCCGTAGAGAAATTTGATCCAGAGCGTGGCTTCCGCTTCTCAACTTACGCAACATGGTGGATTCGTCAAACCATTGAACGCGCGCTAATGAATCAGACTCGCACTATCCGTTTGCCAATTCATGTTGTGAAAGAGCTGAATATCTACCTGCGTACGGCACGAGAGCTATCACAAAAACTTGACCACGAACCAACGGCAGAAGAAATTGCTTCTAAGCTAGATAAGCCAGTCGGTGATGTGAGTAAGATGCTTCGCCTGAACGAAAGAGTGAGCTCCGTTGATACACCTATCGGTGGTGATGGTGAGAAAGCGCTACTGGATATTATTCCGGACATCAATAACTCAGATCCTGAGGTTTCAACTCAAGATAGCGATATTAAGAACTCGTTGATTTTCTGGCTTGATGAGCTGAATCCTAAGCAGAAAGAAGTGCTTGCACGTCGATTTGGACTATTAGGTTATGAACCGTCAACATTAGAAGAAGTAGGCCGTGAAATCAGCCTGACTCGTGAACGTGTTCGTCAAATCCAAGTTGAAGGCCTGCGTCGTCTACGTGAGATTCTTATCAAGCAAGGTCTGAATATGGAAAACCTGTTCAACGTAGAAAACGACTAGTTGAACGGATGATGCTGCTTCTCTAAATAGAAGGCAAATAAAAACGCTGACTTTAAGTCAGCGTTTTTTTTGTTTGTGGCTTTGGTATTTCATGCCGTCTAATCAAAATCACGGACGGCAATAACAAGCTACTTGATAAGAAACTAAAGCAGCTTCTTCAAGCGGTAGAGTTCTTCCAATGCTTGGCGAGGTGTCAGATCATCAGGATCAACATTCGCAAGTGCTTGTTCTACTTCACTTGGTTCAGGTATCAGGCTCAGTTGGTTCGCGATATCAACGCCACTTGGCTTTGATGTCGGAGAGTCGATACTCAATGCTTCTAGCTGAGTCAGCTTCGCACGTGCGTTTTTGATCACTGCTTTAGGCACGCCAGCCAATCCTGCAACCGCAAGGCCGTAAGATTTACTTGCGGCACCTTCTTGAACTGCGTGCATAAAGGCAATGCTGTCGCCATGTTCAACCGCATCTAAGTGTACGTTCGCTAAGGTTGGTATTTGGTTTGGTAGCTCAGTTAGCTCAAAGTAGTGCGTTGCAAATAGTGTCATCGCATTGATTTGATTGGCTAGCCATTCCGCACTTGCCCAAGCCAGAGACAGACCATCGTAAGTACTGGTACCACGACCGATTTCATCCATTAACACAAGGCTATTTGGTGTCGCGTTGTGCAGAATGTTTGCGGTTTCTGTCATCTCAACCATGAAGGTTGAACGACCCGAAGCCAAATCATCGGATGCGCCAATACGAGTGAAGATACGGTCGATAGAACCAATCGTCGCGCTTTCTGCTGGAACATAACAACCAATATGAGCCATCAGCGCAATGAGTGCGGTCTGACGCATGTAGGTCGACTTACCACCCATGTTTGGACCTGTGATGATCAGCATCTTACGTTGTTCATTGAGGTCGATAGGGTTAGCAATAAACGGTTCGTCCATTACTTGTTCAACAACGGGGTGACGACCCGCCTGAATTTGTACGCCAGCAGACTCTGTCATGGTTGGACGACAGTAATCAAGGGTGTCTGCGCGTTCAGCTAAGTTTTGTAGAACATCCAGTTGAGACACTGAAGAAGCAATGTTTTGTAGTCGCTCTAGATAAGGCAGTAACAAATCAAACAACTCATCCCACAACTTCTTCTCGATAGCTAGGGCTTTCGATTTAGAGCTAAGCACTTTGTCTTCGTGCTCTTTTAGCTCAGGAATGATGTAACGCTCTGCATTTTTCAGCGTTTGACGGCGAACATAGTGTGGTGGCACAAGGTGGCTTTGTCCGCGGCTTACTTGAATGAAGAAACCGTGTACGTTGTTGTAGCCCACTTTAAGTGTATCGATACCATGACGTTCGCGCTCTTCTTGCTCAAGTTTATCAAGAAATTCGGTTGCGCCAGCTGCAAGGTCGCGCCATTCGTCTAACTCGGCATTGTAGCCTTCTGCAATTACACCACCGTCACGGATAACCACGGGAGGGTTCTCTTTGATCGCTCGCTCAAGTAGTTCAGAAACCTCATCCACAGGCGAGGCATATTGAGCAAGTTGAGTTAGGTATGGGTGCTTCAATTGCGTCAGTGTTTCTGCAAGTTCTGGCAAATATTCCATCGCTTGGCGAAGTCGTGCCATATCACGAGGACGAGCTGAGCGAAGTGCTAGTCGAGCAAGAATACGTTCGATATCCCCGATCTGTTTCAAGGTTGGCTGTAGCTCTGTAAAGAGAGCCAAATCTTTCATTTCACCAATAGCATCTAGGCGCTGATCGAGTGCAGAGATATTGCGCATTGGTTGATGTAACCAGCGCTTAAGCATACGGCTACCCATAGCCGTCGCGGTGTGATCAAGTACTTCGGCAAGGGTGTTATCACTACCACCACCAAGATTTTGCGTGATCTCCAAATTACGGCGAGTCGCTGCATCGAGGATCACCGAGTGATCTTGCTTATCCATCGTCAGTGAACGGATATGTGGAAGGGCAGTACGTTGGGTATCTTTCACGTATTGGATCAAACAACCAGCCGCACATAAGCCTAGTTTCGCGCCTTCTACGCCAAAGCCAACCAGATCGCGAGTACCAAACTGCTTATTCAATTGCTGCTTCGCGGTATCTAATTCAAATTCCCATACCGGGCGGCGGCGATTGCCATTACGGCTTGCCATTAGATTTACAGGTTCGAAATCTTCAGGGAACAGTAGCTCACGAGGTGAGGTTCTCTGTAGTTCTGCCGCCATTGCTTCTTCGGTTTCCGGCTCACATAGCTGGAATCGGCCAGAAGTAATATCCAGTGTCGCGTAGCCAAATTTACCATTGTGGTGGTAAATAGAGGCAATCAGGTTATCAATGCGCTCAGAAAGCAAAGCCTCATCGGTCACGGTACCGGGTGTAACGATACGTACGACAGCACGCTCAACCGGGCCTTTTGAAGTTGCTGGATTACCAATCTGCTCACAAATTGCTACGGATTCACCAAGTTGCACTAACTTTGCAAGGTACCCTTCAACGGCATGGTAAGGAACACCCGCCATAGGAATCGGTTCACCATTTGATGAACCACGTTTAGTCAGTGAAATATCGAGGAGTTGAGAAGCTTTTTTAGCATCATCATAGAAAAGCTCGTAGAAATCGCCCATGCGGTAGAACAGCAGAATTTCTGGATTTTCTGCTTTTAGCTTTAGGTACTGCTGCATCATAGGAGTATGTTTTTGATCGGCTTTCACAGTTAACTTCTTTCGTTTATTTCTATTGCGGCTTAGGATACGTGAAAGCGTTTCGTGCGAAAAGCGACACATGCGAAAAGATGCGAATCCGAATGATATGACAGTAGATAAAGGGAAGTTGATGATGCAGATGACTCAAGATCTTAGTGAACAGCTTGGAGACTTACTCGCTAAACATAAACACGTTTTAGTGACGGCTGAATCTTGTACTGGCGGTGGGGTTGCTAGCGCGGTGACGGATATCGCAGGGAGCTCTGGTTGGTTTGATCGTGCATTTGTTACTTATAGCAATGAAGCGAAGCAAGAGATGATCGGCGTACAGCTTAAAACCTTAGTTGAGTTCGGTGCGGTGAGTGAGCCTGTCGTAATAGAAATGGCGAGCGGGGCATTGCAACATTCAAATGGGACTATCTCTGTATCGATCAGTGGTATTGCTGGCCCAGGTGGCGCGACCGAAGATAAGCCTGTTGGAACGGTATGTTTCGCTTGGAAAGCACTAAACGGTTGGGATAAAGTAGAAACGCATGTATTTACAGGCGATAGATCACAAGTACGCCAACAAGCCACGCACCATGCCCTACAAGTTATTTATGATTACCTATCAATGGAAGGTAAGTAACATTTGTACAAATTATTTTCATACAGGTATAGACACTGTATGAATCAACAGTATAATAAAAGCCAATTAGTCACCCCTATGTGGGTTAGAAATAGATTCTAGATCGCTTGTTAAGACAACCGATTATGTGGAGATAGAGATGGACGAGAATAAACAAAAAGCGTTAGCCGCAGCCCTTGGTCAGATTGAAAAGCAATTTGGTAAAGGTTCAATCATGCGTCTTGGTGATAACCGCACAATGGACGTAGAAACTATTTCTACAGGTTCTCTATCTCTAGATATCGCACTAGGTGCTGGTGGCCTACCGATGGGATGTATCGTAGAAGTTTACGGTCCAGAATCATCAGGTAAAACAACGCTAACGCTTGAGCTTATTGCTGCAGCACAGAAAGTGGGCAAAACGTGTGCATTCGTCGATGCCGAGCACGCACTAGACCCTATCTACGCTCAAAAGTTGGGTGTTGATATCGATGCACTTCTTGTGTCTCAACCAGATACAGGTGAACAAGCTCTAGAAATTTGTGATGCACTGGCTCGTTCAGGTGCTATCGATGTTCTTGTTATTGACTCAGTAGCAGCACTAACACCTAAAGCAGAAATCGAAGGCGAAATGGGCGACAGCCACATGGGTCTTCAGGCTCGTATGCTTTCTCAAGCGATGCGTAAGCTGACTGGTAACCTCAAGCAGTCTAACTGTATGGCTATCTTCATTAACCAAATTCGTATGAAAATTGGTGTGATGTTTGGTAATCCAGAATGTCGCTTTTCATTTTGTTTGTAATGGTATGTATCCTTGATTTTTGTATATTTAAGTTTATATACCATTACATACAGTATGCGATGGTTCTTTCGGTCAAGCTAACAACTGATTTGACAGAGGGTATGCAAACAACCTATTAGATAGTTTACAAGATTTAAACAAATTCAAAGGTGAAAGAAGATGGACGAAAATAAAAAGAAAGCACTAGCCGCTGCCCTAGGTCAAATTGAAAAGCAATTTGGTAAAGGTTCTATCATGCGTCTTGGTGATAACCGCACAATGGACGTAGAAACTATTTCTACTGGTTCTCTATCTCTAGATATCGCACTAGGTGCTGGTGGCCTACCGATGGGACGTATCGTAGAAGTTTACGGTCCAGAATCATCAGGTAAAACAACGCTAACGCTTGAGCTTATTTCCGCAGCACAAAAAGTTGGCAAGACGTGTGCATTCATTGATGCGGAGCACGCACTAGACCCTATCTACGCTCAAAAACTTGGTGTTGATATCGATGCGCTTCTTGTTTCTCAACCAGATACGGGTGAGCAAGCGCTAGAAATCTGTGATGCACTGGCTCGTTCTGGTGCAATTGATGTACTTGTTATTGACTCAGTAGCAGCACTAACACCAAAAGCAGAAATCGAAGGCGAAATGGGCGATAGCCACATGGGTCTTCAGGCTCGTATGCTTTCTCAAGCGATGCGTAAGCTAACTGGTAACCTAAAGCAGTCTAACTGCATGGCTATCTTCATCAACCAAATCCGAATGAAGATAGGGGTCATGTTTGGAAATCCTGAGACAACTACTGGCGGGAATGCACTCAAATTCTATGCTTCTGTACGATTAGATATCCGCCGTACTGGCGCTATTAAAGACGGTGATGAAGTTGTAGGTAACGAAACGCGCATTAAAGTTGTGAAGAATAAAATTGCAGCACCATTTAAGCAAGCTGAGACACAAATTTTGTACGGGCAAGGCTTCAATCGCTTTGGTGAACTGATCGACCTAGGTGTTAAGAACAAGTTAGTTGATAAAGCAGGCGCTTGGTACAGCTACAATGGTGACAAGATTGGTCAAGGTAAGGCTAACGCAAGCAAGTTCATTGCCGAAAATAGCCATATTGCTCAAGAGCTAGACTCAAAATTGCGAGAACTGTTGTTGACTCCAGCGACCCTTGAAACTGAAGGTGGCAAAGTAGCAGACCAAGCTGAGGATGAAGCCTTTTAATGCAGAAGGTTAACTTCATTGTTGAGGGTAGAGAATACTGCTTTAAAAAAGCAGGGTTCTCTACCCTGTTCCACCCCAATTTCATAAGTTCACTATGTGACGTTCCAGACCTAATTGACGGACTTAAGAATTCGACATTTGGAGGACACTGGCAAGGGATAAAGCTATTTCTTAACTACTTAGTCGAAGAAGTCCCTACTCTTTACAATTCAATAAAGTTTTCTAACTCCCCTTATCAACCCATTCACGATGCATATACTTGGACGACAACTCTGCTTGCTTATCGCCAATGGATATTAATAAAGCGAGAAACTAATGACCGAGCCAACAAGTCATTATTCTCATTGAATTGGTGGCTCAGTCGGTTGCAGTCTGCAAAGAGCATCCCATTCTTTGATAGAGTTGCAACATACCCAACTTCGAAAGTCAAAAATAGAAAAAAGCCGAGCACCATTATAGACACTCACCTTCCTGAGCATGTATTGAAGGCTTTGGGGGCTATGGCGGTGGAGGAGCCAGATGAAATCAAGCGGATATATACTCATACGAGATATGAGATTAGCCTACTTGAGGTGAAACCAAGTGGCTTTGATGACCTACCTCTTCACGAACAATCCCGCTGGGTTCTGGAAAGAAGACTAGCTACCTTAAGAGAAGGTATTGAGAGTCAGTTCCTTGAGGCCAAATACGTCCGACTTGAAGGTCTTAGAGCAATTAGACAGCACCGCCATCTCGTACCTTTAATCGACAATCTATTAAGCTGGCGGAAAGGAGTCGGACAGGGTAAAAATAACCCATACGCTGATGAAGTATGCGCCTTAGGCTATGAGATGTACATGAACGCATTGCTCTCATGGCTTTGGTACAAAAATAGAAAGTTACCTCTGAAAGAGTCTATAAGTCCAGATTACTACAGACCTGTAAAAAGATTCTTTAGTAGAATAAGAAAAGAAGCGAATCTTTCTCCTATTGAGTTTAAATGGGATGATCGATGGTTTGCAGACCGATTAGGATGCGGTGAAAGCCTCATTGCATCTGCTACTTTGATGCTTGTATTTGACCACTGTGTAAATCCAACATCAGCTTATGATATTGAGAACAAACCACTTTCTAATGAATTTGGAGTACCTGTTCTTCACTGGGTAAAGAAGCGGGCAAAAAGCTCATTATTCAAGTTCTTACCAATAAATATCTCTGTAAGTACAGATGAAGTAATTAGGGTTGTAGCTAATGCTACGAAGGTGTACCGACGGTATCTTTTGGATGAATTTAATATCAATGACAAGTATCTTTTCCTCAACTACCACAGCAGTAAAGAGCAAAAGACAGCTCTGTTGATTCCACGTAAGCCAGAATGGGCAACGTTTGCTAGATATACGAAAAGCGCGTTGTCTAAGGCTAGTGGCGCTGATTGGACATCTACTGCAAATCAATTGAGAAACAGCATTCTTTTACTTATAGCCTTAGATGATGGGGTTGAAGGGCTTAAGGAAGAAGCTCTACACAGTGACGACAACGGGAGTTCAGCGGTATCTACCAGATATGCAGACAAAGCATTAGTACAGTTGCAACACAACGAGTCCGTGCGTGAATTCAAAGAGTGGCTCCAAACCATCATTACACTAAATATTGAGGGTGCTGCTGAAAAACTTGGTGTCGATCCTGATGACTACAAAAAACGTGCAGAGATGACCGTTAGGTATCGATTCGGAGGGTTGGGCTGCAATGACCCGAAAGCAGGCACCCAAGAAGGTACAGTGAAGGGGGTTACATGTAACAAAATAGCTCGGTGCTTATTTTGTCCGCAACGCAGAAATGTATTCATTGAGACAGTTCAAAATTTAGTTCACCTGCTGCAATGGGAGGAAGCGCTAACTCTTGGTGCTGAGCGTAAAGAGATAGACCCAAAAGCACCGAACTGGTTTTTCTGGATGGCTTTTATCAAAGAAATGCTCCGTAGAATGACAGAGGACGATATAGCAAGCGGAAGAAAACAGGCAATGCTGACTGAAGCAGAAAGCATTGTGGCATCAACGCCTAACCCGTATTTGGTTATCGATTTCAAGGAGGTTGTCTAAGTGGTTTCACAGATGAAGTTCAGTGATTACATTCAATTGCCCCGTCATGAACAAGAAGCACTAAAGACTTCTGTTAAACGTAGTGGGTTTAAGCTGAGTAGTATTATCTCAATGGAGTTTGACTGGCTTATTGAGGGGAATTTCGAAGATCATCGTTGGGTGATTAAAATAGGAAATAAGAAGGAGACCATTAATTGGGACTCCACTTTCCCCGCCCCTAAGCGTAGAGATAACAAAAACACGGTTTTGTTAGGGAAAGGGCGGAAGCTCAGTGATAACCCATTGATTATCGAGGATATGAAAACTGCTTTTGTCATAGTGAAAATGACAAAATCTAATATCAAACTATCCCTCGGCAATGCTAGTGGTTGCAGATCATTTGCATATTCATTAAAGCGATATGTAACAGACGTAATGATGGCACCACACATGCTGAACCCGTCGATGTTAAAGAGGACTACCTTTGACAGAGTTATGAAGGAGGCATCTAACAAGAGGTCGATAACTCTGGGTTACGCGGACATCATCAAACGTTATTTCGAACAAACCAAACTTGATGATATTCCAGTTCAGTATACACCCGCCAATAAATACCCTCCGCAACTGGATGTTGCGTACCTAAAGAAAGAGCTGGGTTTAGACCCAGAAGTTTACAGGGTTGATGATAACGTAAAGGCGATTCTTGGTCGAAAAGAGCAAGAGATGATAGGTGCTCTTGCAATAAAGGGCTTCAAGCCACGATATGCGGCTGCGCTTGAGAAAACAGCTTTTTCGACCAAAACAAACAGAGCAACATATGAAGATTTTCTATCGGCAGTTGAAGGTGCACATAAGGCGTACAGGTTCTTGCCTCATCTATTCAATTACGATTTTTCTCCGTACACATTTGATAGGTATGATCTATTAAAAAATCAGAACTTTGATGAGAAGTTGGATCTGGCTGGACGGACTCGTGATATCCCCCCGCTAACTTTCCTACAAATGATGGATGCAGCGGCTCGATTCGTTTTGGATTATGCGGATGAGTTACTTGATGCAAAGTCATACCTAGACAAACAGTATGAATCTTATTTGCAGTTAGGGCTAGGCACTAGAGCTATCAGTAACAGAATTAACTCAAATGCTCGAAGTTGGAAGCCTCATGATGATCGGAAGCACTCCCCATTTCCATTAGGAGCATATAAACACGCGCAAAAAGGGAATTTGGCAAGCCAAAGGTATCCACAAGAAGTTATTTCTATAATTAAGGAAGCTATTTTGCTTGGTGAAGAGGCAGTGACTACGCGAGAGCGATTTAAGCTATCAAAGTCACAGTATGACTCATTACTGAGGAGGCTTGTACGAAACCCTGACAACGGCGGTATGTCATTGCAAAAGGCTATTTACCAGTACCTTATCTTCTCGTGCACGGTCATCATTTTTGCGTTGACAGCTAGGCGTGAGTCAGAGGTTTACTCTTTGAAGGCTGGCTGTGTTTCCAGTGATGCCACCGATAAGCTATGGATAAACTGCTACGTTGCCAAAACACTACAGGATGAATACAACTTTTCGACTGTTTCCTTGGTAGAGAAGGCCGTAAAAATTCTGGAAAAGCTTAGTGCCTCTGCTCGTAAAATGCTTGGAACCGATTCACTTTTTGTCTTCGAAGATACCTATCAGCGAGATGCGCCTAGAAACCTAAACAGAATCAATGAAGTTGCTGATAGGTTCTTTGATTTTATCGGTGCAGAACGAGATGAAAATGGTCAGCACTGGAAGCTATCAGAGCACCAGTTTAGGCGGTTTTTCGCCGTGATGTACTTTTATCACTATGAGGATGCAAAAGCCGACGCTCTAATGCATGAGTTTAAACATGTTGACTGGGGTATGACAGAGGTTTATCTAACGTTAAAAGCCGCTGGAGCAATGAAGAAGAAGCAGGTTGAAGCTAGTCGCTCTGTAATGAATGACCGGATATATGATTATCTTGTGCGAGAGAGCGTTGGTGGCAAGATGCTTCCTAGACTCAAAGCAGAGGTGGCGGAATCGATAAAATCTGTAGCAGACGTCAGGAACAAACGAGATCGTGCAATTCGGAAGATTGCAGAGCATAGCTATGTCATCGATTTTATTAGCACTGGTATTTGTTTCGGTGCTACGCCATCGTTATCAGATTCTGGTAGCTGTAATTGCCACGATGAAGCCCTTGGCAAGGCTTTAATCCATAAAGCTTCTAATGATATGTGTGCAGGATGTCCAGCGCAGTTGACGGTTCCAGAAATTGGCAAGGGACATATCAAATTACTCGAAGACAACGGGCAATCAGACATCTTAATGGAGGTATGTAATGGCTGCGAAAGGTAAACCTAACAAAGGTCATGAGAACGTTCGTAAGCATGCAGAAGAATCCAGAAATCAATCTCTAGGTAGATTAAAAGCGCGAATTGCAATCTTCAAGGGGTTGATCAATGAACGTAAGGAAAACCTTATTTCAATGGAGGGGTTGCCACTTAATCCGACGAAGTTCTTGGAAGATAACTGGTTACCTGAAGTTACCGACTCCAAAGAAGCTATCGACCCCACTGCAATAAAGGTATCCAGAGCAACCTTATACAAAAAAGAAGATGAATTCATTTCTAAACTGAATGAAGTCACAAATCTATGTAAGGCCGTCAAAAATCCGGAAAATGTAGCCAAAGAAAAAAAAGCTTCAGAGGCTGAAATTGAGAGACTTACTATCCGCACTCAAAACCTTGCTGAATTAAACACTCAGATTGAACATGAGTACCAACAGCACATAGAGGAGTTGCAGACCCGGATTTCGGAGCTGCTTGAGGAGAATGAACGCTTAGAATCTATCCTTGCGAATAGGAGTAGCAATGTTACATCCATCTTCTAGTGATAAGGAACTTAAGCTGAGTCACAATCCACGTCATTTCAGGCTGGAGACTATTAGGTTGTCCGAGCATTTTCAGATAGGTGGAACCGAGCTTCCAAGGTTGCCTTTCGTTCTAGATCAGGATGGAAGGCCGCATCAGGTAATTAACGCCTATATTCGGCACAGAGCTGTTGTGCAAAGAATGGATATTAATAGCACTATCTATCAAGAAACGCTTAATATTGTTATAACATACAACATTTTAGCTCGGCTGGTGAGTGGGATTGAGACGAGGTGGTCTGTGCGTGGTGGTGATATCACAATCGCTTCAGCTTCGAACAAGTTTCATGATTGCTGGCTTAACAGTTCAAGATCAAGATTCAGAAGAATACTAAAGACTTGGAAAGTCGAGAAAGAAAAAGATGGCTACGACCCTAGTACACTGAACAGCTATATCAGGGCATTCGTTCGTTTTTTATGGTGGACTAACAAAAAAGGTTACTCCCAGAATCTAATTGGAATCCATGATCAGGACACTCCAACTTATCCTGTACCAGTTGAAAAACCGAAATCCAGTAAAAAGTCCGTAACTAGAGCTGATTATCATATCCCTTGGCTTCTGGATGAACCAATTTCCACACCAAGAAAAAAGAGAGCCATCATAAACAAAACTGACCTAGCCCTTAAGTCGACGTATGAGCGCACTGAAAATGAAAATCTCAGTGAACGCTCAAACCTTGTAGCCGAACGTGACTATCTCATGCAAAGACTAATGAGAGAAGCTGGGGCGCGTGTTTCGGAAATGACCACATTGAAAAAGTCTGCGTTCTTAGAAAAGCCACAGTATGATGAGACTGGCAATATTGTCATTGTCGATACATCAGAAACGAAAGGCAAAGGAAAGTATTCACGACCGCTAGAGGTTCCAAAAGGTTTGTACATAGCAATTAGGGACTATATTGAGGAAGAGGTTTCTGATGACTTAATTCCTAAAACTAGAGCAGGCAAGATATCCAAAGCAGATGAGGAGTATCTATTCCCATCTAGCAAAACGGGTAAACCTTTGCAACGTCAAGCAATAAATAAGAAGTTGAAACCGTTTGATCTTAGCCCACACGATTTACGAAAAGTTAGCGCTACAGAGTACGGAGTAGTTTGCATTGACGCAGGATTCGATAAACCAACATCGTTGTTATTGATTGGTGAGTTTCTAGGGCACTCAGCACGTTCAAGAGGCGAAACCGCTGAGTACCATTACACACTAGCCTTTGAGATGTGTCAGCGAGACAAAATGGGTTCGATTGGTTCATTAAAAGCCGAACTTATCGCCAAGGATGTCCAGCTTGAAAAGCTGATGAGGGAGCTTGACGAGCTGAAAAATAAGACTCTAGAGCAATAACCAGCTATCACGCTGTTTTTCGTGTCTCGATTTTTGTTGTAAGAATCGATCTTACTGTGCGTGGTTTAGCAAATCGCTGCCCCTAAATCAGTTTCAGCTAAAGCATGCACGTTCGTACATTAGCGGAATTTTCCCAAATGCTGCTCATGTGACGATAACAAGACTCATGCAGTAGACGTGATTTTTTATTTTGTTAAGGTTGCTTCGGGACAAAAGCGCCATAGAACACCCGCTCTAAAATTCGCTCATCGCCCGTTAATGGCTGTACCTGTAGTGTGGCACAGCAATGTTAGAAGGGAGGTGCGTCCATCACCTCAAAGCCACCATCATACGCACCAAAGCCTACCTTCTAAAGGTAGTTTGGAAACATAAATCAGTTTGGATTTAAAGAAATCTCTGTTTTAATCCATCGTTACTGAGTAAGCGTTCACCGAGGTATCTTGACTTACCATGCCTGAAGAAGCATGTGCAGTTTATAGATCAAAAACGTTCGGGTACGGTTTCTTCTCAACGACTGACGTGATGATTTAACTCAGAACTGACATTGCTGATAGGCCGCGCTTTTTGCAAGTTTCGATGAGTGTGTGGATACGACTACGGAATTTATCGCCTGCATCTGAGGTCGTTCCGAAGCTAATTTTCCTTTGGATTACAAAGCCTCTAATACATCGCTCGGCTTCATTATTGGTTAAGGGGATTGACGTTTTCTTGAGGAAAACCCACAAGCTCTCTCTATGTTTGAGCAGTAACTTACATCGCCCTCGATACCGCTTGACCATCACACCTGTCCCTTTGCTCAACCAATGATCGAACGATTTTTGTAGCCTGTGCATTCGCCGCAAGTACCGTGAATAATCCAATTCACCTTGCTCATAACGATGTCGAGTATGGAAGAGAACATTCGTCAGAAGACATAGGTGCCTTCCTATATAAGCAGTATGCCCACCACCACTATAATCCGCCATTTGTTGAAGATTGCGCTTAACATGTGCCCAACATAACTGATGACGGTCTGCGGCTATCCAGTTATAGCTTGGGCACTGGTCGCTGACCACGATGCCTGCATAGTCTTCATCAATGACTTTTTTCGCTGATGAGGTCGAGCGCGAATAAAGTATTTGTTCATAGACAAGAGCATCACTGGCCACTAACCAACACCAACGAAGGCTTTGCTCATCATTTCGGTGATGAGAGGTTTCGTCGGCATGAATCAAAGGTGCCTTCTTTAACGCTTGTTTGATTGCTTGATGCAATGGAGTCAGCATTGAAGCGACTTTTGTTTGTGCTTCGCTAATCGCACCAACAGAAAACGTTGTGCCGAGTTGCTCTTTGAGCAGTGATTGGATTTTCCGAACACTAAGGTGATATTGTCCAGCAAGAACGCCAATGTAGCTGAGTAAATTGGGACCGATAATACCTTGTGATGCATTGTCGGGCTTTTGAGCTTTTACTGTTTCTTTACAGTGGAGGCATTGACCTGAAAATAAACGGTATTCAGTGATATCGACACTGGGTTTTGGAATATCGAAGACCTGATGGCGGTAGTAAGGGCCACCTTGAATATCGATATCTGACTGGGCACAGCAAGGGCACACTT
>NZ_JBFSPI010000061.1:0-32158 GCF_041464685.1 Vibrio sp. 10N.237.312.B06 | reverse complement strand
ATAACTCTTTACCATGCTGTTCAAAAAACACTCACGAAAGATCAACACGCCCTAAAAACTTACTTCCCCAAAGTGGAAAATCATCATTCAAACCTTTTGATCTTTATGAAACTGGTTGGCAGATGCCACTAACAGGGGAGGTTCTCAATGTTGCTAAATCAGTTTGGAGCAATAATTTTCAAGGTATTGCCCGGACGGTGTGGTTAAGAGGTAAAATATTGGAGTTATTAGCACTACTCATGGTGCATAAAGAACCTAAATCTCTAGCAGAGCAAGCCTGTGACCTTATCGCAACGCAACCTCATATCGATTGGAATATACCATGCCTATCTAAGGAGCTTGCAACCAATGAGTGTTATTTAAAGCAATCATTTAGAGAACAGTTCAACATGGGTGTTGCAAGCTGGATACAGGCTTATCGCATCAATCTTGCTAAAGAGCGTTTAACCAATTCTAATGAATCAATTACCAATATCGCCCTAGATTTGGGTTATCAAAGTGGTAGTTATTTTTCGAAGGTCTTCAAACAGCACTCCGGGCTTACGCCAAAAGCATTTCGAAGCCGTCTTCTGGAATAGTGATCTGTATTAAAAAAGCATTCTGTCAAAGTCTGATCAATCTCAACCATTCGCGGCCCGACTCAACCATTCACTCCTTGTTATTACCATTCGTCGCATTGATAAAACGGCGTGACAGTTTGTGGTTAACCTTTCAACGTCAACATTTGAAAGGGATTAGAAATCATGACTACTTCACACTCATTTAATTCAGGCTCTACCACTTCTCTGCTTAAGCGTTCATTACTGATTGCACTTGTTTCTTTTGCACCGTCATTAGCTTTGGCTAACCCAAGCTCTGACGTGCTCGATATCTACAATCAAGCCGCGCAAGGCAATGAAGATCTGGTTGAGGTGGCTTACGAACGCCTTAATGACACGCTGCAACAAGACGGTGCGACACCACTGACCTTGGTTTACCTCGGAAGCACAGAAACCCTGATGGGGCGTGATGCGTTCTTACCTTGGAACAAGATGAAGTATGTGGAAAAGGGTTTGTCGACCATTGATAAATCACTGGTGCTGCTTAAAGACGAAGACCAACCGATTCATGAGCAACCTCGTGTTCAAGGGCTGCCAGATTCTTACCTAACTCGCGCAATGGCCGCCGTTACTTACACTTCGCTACCAGACATGTTTAACCATTTTGATCGTGGTTATGACCTGTTCCTCTCGTTACTCGCGGAAGATGATTTCCAACAACAACATTTCGCTGCGACCTCGTGGATTTACCGTTACGCCATTACCGCATCGATTCGTGCTGAAGATCTTAAGCAAGCACAAGCGTGGCTAGAACAAATGGAAACTGCCGATGCTGGCAATATCGAAACCATGACGGCGAAGGCCCTAATAGCGAAAGCCAAATAACAGCTGCGAATGCTAAATAACGGTTTACTAAATCTCATTAACGAGCTGGTCTTCAGAGGACAATGAAATGATCGAATTTAAAGGTATCGGCAAAGCGTATGTCACGGGCGGTCAACGTGTTGATGCATTAAACGGGGTCGATGGACATATCCAACGTGGTGAAATGGTGGCGTTATGTGGGCCATCAGGTTCTGGCAAAAGCACACTTTTGAATATTCTTGGATTGTTGGATATGGATTACCGAGGCGAGATCAATATTGATGGAAAAGCGTATCCGACAGAGCAAATCGCCGCTGCACGTTTTCGTCGTCAGTCGTTGGGTTTTGTCTTTCAGCGCTTCAATCTGGTTCCTGTCATGACAGCGCTTGAAAACGTCGCTTACCCATTGATGTTGAACCAATGCTCGAAACAAGAGCAACAGGCCAGAGCACAACATATGCTGGAGCGTGTTGGATTGGGGGATTACGTTCATCATCGCCCAGACAACCTTTCAGGCGGCCAACAGCAACGTGTTGCGATAGCTAGAGCCCTTATCCATAACCCAAGCTTGGTGATTGCCGATGAGCCGACCGCTAGCTTAGACAGCCACACCGCCAACCTTGTGATCGACATTATGAAAGAGCTCGGCCACGAAATGGGCACGACTTTTATCGTCGCAACGCACGACCCAAGAATGGCGCAGCGCTGCGATCGAGTGATTGAACTTATCGACGGCCAACTGGCGCCACAAGCCGCAACTACGGAGGCGATCTCATGGGCAAGTTAACGCAAAGAATGAGCACTTTCTTGCTTCCAACTTCGGTGCGTTTGGCGTGGCTTAATTTATTAAGAAACGGTCGACGCAGCCTGCTTTCGGTATTGATCATCGCGATTGCGGTATTTGCGCTGACCAGTGCGGGTGGCTATGGGCTTTACACCTATGAATCTCTGCGTGAATCGACCGCGCGCGATACTGGTCATCTTACTTTGAGCACACCGGGTTATTTTGAGCAAGATGAAGACATGCCGCTGAGCAATGGTCTCGATAATGTTCAAGCGCTAACCAAGAGCATCATTGGCGACAGCGACGTGCGTGGTGTGCAGCCGCGAGTCTACTTCAGCGGTTTGGTTTCTAATGGCAGTAAGTCGACCATTTTTATGGGAACGGGCGTTAATGAGCGTGAGTTTGACATGAAAGGTCCTTTTCTTGATGTGCGTAGCGGGCAAACCCTGTCGGATGTGAAATCACCAAGATACGACAGCCAAGAGCCACAAGTAATGCTGGGAACTGACCTTGCTCGTAACCTCAAAGTTGCGGTTGGTGATTGGGTTACACTGCTTGCGACTACTAGTGATGGCGCTTTGAATGCCTTTGATTTTAAGGTACAGGGTATCTACTCGACAGGGGTTCCTGAGCTAGACAAACGTCAGCTATATGTACACATCACTACCGCGCAAGAGCTTTTAGCATCAGACAAAGTCAGTACCTTGTCGGTGTTCCTATTTGAAACAAGTAAGACCTCGACCGTACAGCAGCGCATCCAAACTGCTTTAGATCGAAATAGTGCAAGTCAAAGCGATCAAGGCACAGAGATCGAGATTACTCCGTGGCAAGATCGCGCGTTTTTCTACACCAAGGTTAAAGATCTTTACGACCGGATCTTCGGCATCATGGGCGCAGTGATGGCATTGGTCGTGTTTGTGTCGCTGTTTAACACCATGACCATGTCGGTGACGGAACGTACTCGTGAAATTGGCACCTTGTCGGCTCTTGGTAGTTACCCTTCTGAAATCGTGGCAGGTTTCTTAAAAGAGGCGGGATTGTTGGCTGTGATTGGCAGTGCGATCGGTGCGTTAGTGAGTGGCTTAGTGTCGCTGTTATTGCTGGTGGTTGATATACAAATGCCGCCACCTCCCGGCAGAACCGAAGGTTACCCACTCAACATTTACTTCTCATTAGAATTGATTGGTTACGCCACTTTAGGTGTGCTGACGATATGTTTGCTGGCTGCTTATTTCTCTGCTCGTAAAGGCGTAAATAAGCCAATCACGGAGGCGCTGGTTTATGTATAAATTTACTCGTTCACTCACTGTTTTAGGTTCTGTATTGGTTCTAGCATCGGCGCCAAGCTGGGCAGTCGATTCACAACAAGTCACAGAGATGATCGCCAAGGCTGATAGTTACCGATTGAACAGTGCGCAAGCCTCTAAGGTGGTCTCTTTGGTGGCGCTATATCAAGACGAGCAACTGGACAAAACCCGTGAATACAACGTCTACACAAGGCCAAACCGAGAGTCATTGGTGGTGTTCAAATCAGCCGTCGAGGCTGGGCAAAAGATGCTGATGATTGAAGATAACTATTGGCTACTGATGCCGAAATCACGCCGTCCTATTCGTATCACGCCGATGCAAAAGCTATTGGGCGAAGCCTCGGTAGGGGACATCTCGACGCTGACGTGGAGCGAAGATTACCAAGGTGAGTGGGTTGCCGAGCAACAAGTTGAGATGCCGACGGGCGAGACACTCGATACCCATCACCTAAAGCTCGCGGCGAAAACTAAGGGTGCCAGCTATCAGTCGATTGATCTGTGGTTAACAGCAGACCGAGCGTTTCCAGTTAAAGCGGATCTGTATCTGCGTTCAGGAAAACTGGCGAAGCAAGCGTGGTTTACCGAAGGCGTGCGAGATGGATTACCAACAGTAGTGTCGATGACCTTGCTCGATAAGATTCAGCCGAGTAAGAAAACCGTGATTGAGTATCGCGAAGTGATTGAACAAAGCTTGGAAGACAAATACTACAACCCTGCCTACCTATCGCGTAACAGCGTGTCTGGACTTTAGGTGAGCGTCATGAAAGCTTCCAATCGCCGATTCCACATCAAGTATTCAGCCGTTACTTTGCTTGCTTTGTCTTGTGTGAGTAACACGATTCAAGCGGACGATCTGAACTTGGCGTGGGATTGGCAACTCAGTGCAGAAGCCGTTGAATCGCGAGAGTCGCCATTCAGCCCTTTAGCGTCTGATAATCGTCAGTCATTCAATGGCTTGCTGGATCTTGAGGTTGGATATGGCAATTGGCTTGGTCTGTTCGCAGTGAAAGCCAATGATATTCTAAGCAATAACCCTCAACAACAAGACGCGAGCTTTGAATCGGAATTCATTGTGCGTGAGCTGTTTTGGCAAGGTGGTGTTGATCTGTCGAATTCAGCGATCGGTGACCACTATCTTGATGTGACACTCGGTAAGGTTCGCCTAGATTGGGGCGTGGGTTATGGCTACCGACCGTTAGACATCATCAAGCCTTATCGCCAGAACCCAGTCGGTATTGTCGCAGAAGAGGGCGCGGGTGTAGCTTCGGCGTCATTGTTCGATATGACGGGTGAGTGGACACTGCTTTACAGCGATTCATCATGGACTTCCCAAGATGTAAATGAATTCGAAAAGCAGAACCAGCAACAAGGCTTTGGGCTGCGTCGTTACAACCTAGTGGGTGACCATGAGTATCAGTGGGTTGCTTATTATGACGATGTACGCCACGGCTTGCTTGGGGCGAGTTTAGTGTCGGTGTTGAATCTCGCTTGGGAGTTTCATGGTTCGGTGGTCTATCAACGACAAAGCCTTGGCTACAGCCAGCCTGATTCAATGCTTAAACCGGTTTATCTTGAAGAGCAGGGCGAGGCTTATCAAGCGTTGGCAGGATTAACATGGGCCAATGACACCGGTCACAATGTGGTGTTGGAATACTGGTTTGATAGCCGAGCGTGGAGTCATTCTGAGTGGCAAAGCGCGATAGAAAGTGCAGAGTCTTTGTCGGTTAATCCGATGATAGCATCACTGGCAGGTTCTTACGCGCAAGGTTATCAACACGCCAATTTGGTTCAACACAACATCATGTTTCACTGGTCTTTGGATTCGACACATGACTGGCTTGAAGATATCACGCCGACATTTGATGTGATGTTGTCTCCACAAGACGGCGGCTTTATTGCTACCCAGTGGCTCAATTATCAGGCTTTAGATAATGGCGATTCATCGTTGGATTTGGAACTTGCAGCACGCTTTCTAGGCGGTAAAAGTGATTCTGCTTACGCCAACTTACCCGATAGTCATATGATTCTTTTAAATATCAAAGGACGATTTTAATGAACACTTCTCCAAACCGTCAGGCTTCATGGATCAAAAGCTTTACGCTGACCACTCTGTTTTGTTTCGTTATTGCCGTCACTACACAAACGATTTGGGGCGGCGGATTAACGGTTAACCTGGCAATCAGTTTTGGTTTTGGTTATAGCGCAGTAGGTTCCTCTTTTATTCTGGTTAAGTTGTTTAAAACAGAATCCAGGGTATTTGAGGTGGGTATCTCAATGGTGACCGCGATGACCTTTGGTACCTTGAATGCGCACTACTGGTTAAACGAATATTTCGGAACCAATATTTCTGACCTTAAATCCGTAGTCTTGCTCGGTGTGATCTTCTGTTCGGTTTGTTATTACTATTTCTATACCCGAGAGCAACAACTCCGCGCTGATAACGAATTGGAAGTGGCCAAGCGTCGTCAGGCCGATCAAGAAAAGGTGGTGGTGCTGAGTCAGCTTAAGCAACTGCAAAGCCAAATTGAACCGCACTTCTTGTTCAACACACTTGCGACCATCAATGTGTTGATAGAGAGTGATAGCGCGAAAGCCAAGTTGATGCTCGAAAAACTCACCGACTTGTTGCGTGTGACTTTGAAAAACAGCCGCACTGAGCAATCGACCATCGCACAAGAGGTCGACTTGTTAGACGCTTATCTTAATATCCAAAAGATACGTTTGGGTGAGCGCTTAGCGTTCTCGATTGAAACACACGAGATTAGGGATTTGCAGGTGATTCCCCCGTTCTTGATTCAACCCTTGGTCGAGAATGCACTCACGCACGGTATCGAACCCAAAGCGGCGGGTGGCCAAGTGAATATCCGTATTACTCAACAAGCCGAGCAGTTGAATATTGAAGTGTCAGACAGTGGTGCAGGGTTGAAAACACCTTCTGCGAATACGGGGCATGGTGTTGGGTTGAGCAATATTCGTCAAAGAATCGAAACCCTGTATGGTGATAAGGCAAGCCTAACGATTACTGAACACGCTGAAGGCGGGGTAGTCTCTACGATCTTGTTACCGCTGACTGACGCAGTCGCCTAGAATTACAGATCAGAAAGCACAGAACAGTGATGAAAAGTAGACGATTTACAGTGTGAATTTAAAGGACTAACCATGAGCAACCCAGCAATACAGCCGAGCGTAACGGCGATTATCGCAGACGATGAAGCACTGTTAAGGCACCACCTAGACAAGAGTTTGGCTGAGGTTTGGCCGGAGTTAGAGATCGTCGGTAAGGCACAAAACGGTTTGGAGGCGATGCAGAGTATTCAGCAGCTTAAGCCCGACGTGGCTTTTCTCGATATTCGTATGCCTGAGCTGGATGGAATATCACTAGCGAAACAACTCAACAAGCTAGATTCGCCGCCATTGATTGTGTTCATTACGGCTTATGACGAATACGCAGTTAAAGCCTTTGAACACAATGCTATGGATTACCTGCTGAAGCCAATCAACGAAGAGCGTCTACTCGCTACCTGTCAGAAGGTTCAAGTACGTCTGTCGAGCAATCAAACACAATCAGGTATTACGCCAGAACAGCCCGATATCACGGCGTTAATGGCTCAGCTTCAACAGTTATCACAATCGACGTCACAGCAAACGGAGCCTCCTTATCTATCGCAGCCCCTTTACCAACAGCAGAAGAAACATCTCACGTGGCTCAAAGCCAGTGTTGGGGAAGACATCCACCTAATCGCCGTCGATGATGTCGCTTACTTCAAAGCAGAAGACAAGTACGTATCGATATTCAAAAAAGGCCAAGGCAGTTCTCTAGAGGAGTTTATTCTTCGTGTGTCACTAAAAGAGTTGATAGCGCAGCTCAATCCTGATGAATTTTGGCAGATCCACCGCTCAGTGGTGGTGAAAGTCTCGGCCATTGATAAGGTGAAGAAAGGGCTCTCAGGCCAGATGTCGGCTTATGTGTCGGGCGAGAAGTTACCGATCAGCCGCGCCTCGCAAGCTCTTTTTAAAGGGATGTGAGAAACCTGTTTAAGGGAATTTAATAAATCAGTTTTAAGGGATGTGAAATCACCCGATCTATAATCTATGACTATCAGCTTGTGTAATTTATAAAGTTGACAGTTTCATGCATGTTTAGATTGTCTCTCAAAATTTAAATGACTGAATTTATATGAAATTATTATGCTATTGCGATCGGATATATTGGAGGAAAGCCCTTCAAAGAGATCGTTATGAAAGCATACTATTTAGTCGTCGTATTGAGCTCCACATTGCTAGGTTGCAGCTCTACTCCTCAACAACAAACGTTATTGAAATCCGATCCATACTGGGTCAAAGGAGAGTTAGATAACGGATTAACCTACCATGTCTACCCTGACCAAGAACAACCGGTCTCGGTACGCTTACTCGTGCATGCCGGATCTTTGCAAGAGAGCGAACAACAGAAAGGGTACGCCCACTTTGTTGAGCATATGGCGTTTAATGGCAGCAAGAACTTTTCAGGAAATGAGGTGGTCGAGCTATTTGAGCAATCTGGTGCCAGCTTTGGTGCAGACTTAAATGCTTATACCTCTTACCAAGAAACCCTCTATAAATTAGATCTGCCCGACAATAAGAACTTAGACAAAGCGCTGGCTTGGTTTAGAGACATTGGCGATGGTTTACTGCTGTCCGAAGCTGAAATCGAAAAAGAGAAAGGTGTGATACTTGGAGAGTTTCGATACACGCGAGTTGAAGATAAACCTCTCTCGTTTAAGTTCTACGATCATCTGGTTGAAGGGACGACTTACCAAAGTAACGATCCTATTGGCAATAAAGAATCCGTTTCTAAAGCGAATGTTCAAGAATTAAAGAACTATTACCAAACCTGGTATCAACCTCAGTTAACCGAAGTGATTGTCTCTGGTGATATCACACTGGCAGAAGTGATCCCTTTGATTGAAGACACTTTCTCTGATTGGCAAAGAGGCACAACACCGGTTCCCGTGAAGAACACGTCAGTGGATTACAATACTCAAGATTTTGTGGCGTATGGATCTGCTGTTGAGCCACCGAGCATCGGGATAGTCATTGATCGTGGGGAAAGAGTGACACAGAGCCATGAGCAACAACATCAGCTTTGGTTAGATGATATTGCTCAACAACTTATCCAACAAAGGTTGAATTCTGACTTTGTTGACGCTGCGTTACCTGTGCAGTGGGTTTTTTCAACACCCTACTTATTAGAGTACCAAAGGTATTCGATTACTACGGTCAGTTTTCCTGTTGGTAGCCGAGAGCAAAGTCAGCAGCAGTTTGTTTCTACTCTCGCCTCTTTGCGTGATTATGGCGTAAGTGAATATGAGTTGGCGAGTGTGCTTCAGCAATACCAAGCGAACCTTGACGATATTCAACTAAACTGGGATCAAATGGATGCTGTGGCTCATGCTGATGGTAAATCGACAGCATTGGTGATTAACCAACCCGTTCAATCACAGCTTGATTATAAGTCGAGTTTGAAAACGTTTCTTGCGAATACGGATCTCGAGGCCGTGAATGATAACTTAGATGATTTGCTTTCTAGCCCTTACATTTTGAGGTTAGGTTTATCTTCTAAGGAAGATCTTCAAGCCATGGAGAATGAGCTAAAAGATGTCAGAAAAGCCTATAAAAAGACGGGTAACAAACCACTGCTCGTTACCGCAAGTTCTGCGTTTAGCGTGCCAGAATCTCAAGGCGACATTGTGAAACAAATTCAGGTGAGTGAGGATCCTAACTTACAGCAATGGACATTGAGCAATGGTATCGAGGTTTGGTATTTACGAAACCCTGAGGTGGGTAATAATGTTGGCGTTTATTATGCCAGTGAAGGTGGTAAGTCAGCCCTAGATCCTTCTTTATTTCCTGCGCTAGAGGTGGCCATTCCAGCTTCGAATCGCAGTGGCGTTGGTAAATTCAGTGGCTCGGAATTAAATTCCCATTTGAAACGTAAAGACATCCAAATTTACCCCTTCATTAACTTCACTCATCACGGGTTGGAAATAAACACTAAGAAGAAGACGCTCGCAGAAGGCTTGGCTGCACTGTATACCATTGTGACCGAACCTAAAATCGACAGCGATCAGCTTGAGGCAGTGAAGTCTGAATTCACGCAAGGTCGTACTGCCTACCTAGAAACCCCATTGGGACAGTTTACCCAGATGGTGAATCGCAACAGCTATCAAGATAGTAGTCGTCATATCATGTTGGAAAGTGAAGATGTTGAAGCTGTTACACCTCAAGATATACTTGATATACAGCATCAACTCTTTCAGAAGTTAAGAGACAATACGCTTGTCATCGTTGCTGATATTAAGCCATCTGAAATTAAGCCCCTCGTACGCCAATATGTTGCTTCATTGCCACTAGAAGCGGTTGAATCTCCTAATTATGAGGTGGCTTATAAAACGGATTCAGAAGAGCGAATAGATGTATCGATCAACAATGAAGACAGCAGTCAGTACTTGTTGCGTGTAATTTCCCAGCAAGCTCGGGATAAAACAGCAAAAGATGTGTTTATGGATGATATGCTGCAGCGCGTATTGTCGAGTCGCCTAACGGCTTATGTTCGTGAAGAGTTAGGCTTGGATTATGCACCTTACGTGTATTCGGTCGCTCAAGACAGTGAGCCAAGTTACGACTGGTTGGTGGGCTCCTTAACAGCCCCTGAAAACTTAGATCAGGTTGAACAGGCGATCGATAAAATTATTGCTGAAGCTGTCAAAGGGATCTCTGAAGAAGAGACTCGAACGGCAGCTAAACAGCTAGTGGCTGACCTCACGCCACTTCAATATAAGCCTACTCAACAAGCTTGGTTTATTTCACGTTACTTAATTCATGACTATGGTGTTGAGGCACTGTTTGACTTACAAGGAACGACAGATTCAATTTCTAGTAAAGATATGACTGAGTATGCTAAAGAAATTTTTGGAGATAACAGCTACCAGTTGAAGAACTTGTTAAGGCCACAAAGTTAAGCTGATTGAGTCAAGTGACTTTTCAGAAAAGTCGCTTTCACCCTGAATATATGATGTCGAATCTAAGCCAAATGCTAAGTCATTTGGCTTTTTTATTTGGGTTAGGGTTAGTCTTTAAACTCGTTACTTTTTAATTCATCACTTTCAAGCTTGTCACTTTTGAACTAGTTACTTTTAAGCGAGGTAGTGACTTTTAAATGCTCGTAATTCGCACCTTATATAACTGAGTGTAATTTATAAAATAAAGATCCAGATCACAAAGGTACTCATTCAGTTCAGTATTAAATAATAATCATTAACTCAAGCTGTATATTGTCGATGAATGACATTAAGAGGTTGTTATGAAAACATATTATTTAGCGACGGCAGTATGCCTTACCTTGGTTGGCTGTAGTTCAACATCCAAAACGACTGACACCTTCATCCAACCGGACCCGGCTTGGACTTCAGGCCAACTAGATAATGGCTTTACCTATCATGTTTACCCTGATCATGAAGCGCCAGTTTCTGTTCGTTTAGTCGTACATGCAGGCTCTATTCAAGAAACTCGTCAACAAGAAGGTTATGCGCATTTTGTCGAACACATGGCATTTAATGGCAGTAAGAACTTCTCGCAAAACGATGTGATTCGACTATTTGAAGATGCAGGTGCTAGTTTTGGTGATGATATTAATGCTTATACCTCTTATGAAGAGACGGTATATGAGCTAGATTTACCCGATAACGTCCAATTACAGTCAGCCCTAACGTGGATGCGAGACATCGGTGATGGATTGGATCTCGCCAGTTCAGAAGTTGAAAAGGAAAAGGGAGTGATTCTTGGTGAGTTTCGTATGGCTCGTCTTGATGATAAATCATTCTCAGAAGTGTTTCATGACCACTTTATTGAAGGTAGCCCGTATGAATATCAAGACGCATTGGGAACTAAAGAATCGGTTGTAAATGCCACTTCTCAAACCCTAACCGACTTTTACCAGACTTGGTATCAACCACAAATCGTAGAGCTTGTTGTTTCAGGTGATGTGGATATCGAAACCGTGATCCCATTAATCGAAGCGAAGTTTTCTAGCTGGCAGCGTGGTGAAACGCCTAAACCATTAAAACAGAAAGTCACCACTTTCAACGAAGGTGACTATGTTGAGTATACGAAGAGAGAAGCCCCAAGTATTGCATTGGCGTTTAACCGAGGTTCAAACACCATTGAAACTCACGATCAACAGCACCAACGTTGGTTGGATGAAACCTCCCAGTTATTGATTCAACAACGACTCGAGGCGGTATTTAATGATGCGGCTTTGCCTACTCAATGGATAGCGTCAGACAGGCTTGAAATAGGCGCTCTGCTTTATTTATCAACAAGCATTGGGTTTCCAGTCGGAAGTCGTGAAGTGACACAGCAAAAGATGCTCTCGACGTTGGCATCATTACGTGATTACGGTGTGTCGGAGGCGGAGATCGTCGGTGAGCAGCACTACTACCAAAACTTACTCGATAATATTGAGCATGATTGGGATAAAGAAGATGGTGTCGATCACGCGAACAACAAAGCAAGTGCTTTAGTGACTGGCCGAATCGTTCAATCACAGAAAGATTATCAGGCCAGTATGGGAGATTTCATTTCCAACTTCAGTCTTAAAGCGATTAATGACAATATAAAAAGCATACTTTCTGGTGATTATTTCATGATCATTGGCATGAATAAGACTGAACATAGAGCCGAAATCAACAATTCTTTAGATAGCTTAAAAGCCACTTATAGCCAGGTGGGAAACGCGCCGTTGGTTGCTGCGGCGGGCAGCACTTTTGCTGTGCCGAGTTCGCAAGGCGATATTGTGTTGGTTGAACAAATATCTGTCGACCCATACATTCAAAAATGGACGTTAAGTAATGGCGTTGATTTGTGGTACCTGCGTGATTCTCTTGCTAGTGATGACGTAGGTATTTACTACACAAGCTTAGGTGGTAAGGCGGCTCTAGATCCTAGTCTCTATCCAGCGACAGAGCTGGCTCTTGCTGCTATCGGTAGAAGTGGCGTTGGTGATTTTACTGGAACGGAGCTTGATGCCCACCTTGATCGTGAAGATATTCAGGTTTATCCGTTTATCGATTCTACTCGTCATGGCGTCGAAATTAGACTCAACAATAGCGGCTTAGGTGAAGCTTTTGCCGCACTCAACGCGATCGTTACATCGGTTAAAGTATTACCAGATCAACTTGAGGCGGTTAAACAAGAGTTTATTCAAAATCGAGAATCCTACTTAGCAAGCTCTGCTGGTCAGTTCACTTATGCTATAAATCAAAACACGTATCAAGCGAACAGCGATCATGTGTTACTCGATGGTAAAAGTGTAGAAGCTGTTACCATCGAGGATGTAAAGAATGTGCATCAACAGTTATTCGGTCAATTGCGAAATAACCAACTGGTTATTGTGGGCGATATTGACCCAAGTGAGCTGAAACCTCTCGTTCGACAATATTTGGCTTCTATTCTGTTGGAAAAAGCCGACGTGCCTGACTTTAACGTCGCGTACAAGCACCCATCTAAAGCGATCATTGATCTGGAGGTCAACAGTGCCAATAGTACCGAGTATACGCTAAGAGTGATTGCTGAACCTTCCGCTAGTACTAGTGTGGTAAGGGGGCAAACTGCGAAAGATGTCTTTATGGAAGACTTACTGCTACGCGTACTTGCTACTCGTTTAGACACTTACATACGTGAAGATTTAAGTCTAGATTACTCACCTTATGCTTACTATGCATCTCAAGATGGTGAAACTAGCCATGACTTGTTTATTGGATCGATGATTGACCCTAAAAATGTCGATAAGATAGAAGTTGCGATTGATAAAGTGGTTGCAGATCTTTTACTCGGTGTTTCACTAGGCGAACTTCAAGTTGCGGGCAAGCAATTAGAAGGGGATTTTACGCCTTTAGATGATAGCACTATTGACCAAGCATGGTACGTCTCTCGCTATCTTTTGTACGACTATGGCATAGAAGCTTTGTTTAACGTGAAAGCGACGGTTAACTCGATTTCTCGTGAAGACATGAATCAACTTATCCAACGTATTTTTGGTGAGAACAGCCGTAAGGTTAAGAACATCATGCGTCCTAAAGCCTAAAGCCTAAAGCCTAAAGCCTAAAGCCTAAAGCCTAAAGCCTAAAGCCTAACGTAGAGCGCGAAAACGATAGCTAAAGGTGCTTCGACAAATACCCCTTCAAAGCCAAGCATTCATTGCTTGGCTTTTTGTTTTTTGACGACTTTGGATGCGTGAATACAGCGCTAGGAGGTCAGCAATTGTCAGCGTAGTGTCAAATGTGTTCGGTTGTGTTTCTAAATCAATTGTAACTTTCATAGCTGTTATATATTGTCGCAGTGTTTACCATTCAGGATTATTGTTAATTGCTTAAACTAGGTACCCGATTAGTCTTAATGTTGTTTTTACTGAGCTTTGGCTTAGTGAATTCTAACGGCTATTCGTTTCCTTCTAAGCCATTCCAAATTCATTCGGCTCAAGAGCAATCTTCGCAGAATGAACAATCTTCCTCGATAAAACAGTGTAAACAAGCCACTACGGATAATCCGTCGGCCTATTTAGAGTGCGATAAGGCTCCGTTTGGCACCGTGCCTTATGGTGACAGTTCCAACTATCATGACACCGAGTCGAGCCTCCAGGCTGCAAACTTCAGACGTATGCTCAGCAACGAGCAAGAAAGCGTGGCCGATCTTGAGCCTGCTTATCATCTACTGATCGACTTCTCTCCCCCTTCATTACTGGCTTCTCTGCTTTTCGACACACCGCTGTTGGATTCCAAGCAGCACTGGACCAGCATTGTGAGTTCTCCGTCCTCCCGGCTTTCTGGGTGGAAAGAGGGCAATATTCAATACTCGCATTTCCGAGAACTTCTTAGCTAATCGTTTGACCTTAAATTGGTCGTATCGATGATCGCCTCGCGCTCGTTGAACTCGCCAATTAACCCAATATAGCGACACACAATTATTAGCCTCACTGTTACTCAATCAGCTTGTTTTGGTTGTGACTAGTTGTCGTTCGTGTTCGCAAAACATTAGTTATACCAATCGCAGTAAATAACTGGCCATCCTAGCTGGTTAAAACGCTCGATCACTGCTTTTTCCCGGCGCTATTTTTGAGCACGTGTTTACGGTGATTGGTAAAAAGAAGAGATCTTGACTGTGAAAAAACGCATTCCAAGAAAACAAATTAACCACTACTCAAAGTGGAAATACGTGGTGCTTATCGCCACCATCATCATCATGATCCTAAGCGCTCTACCTTCTTGGTTTGGCGAAGATGCCTCGGTTCAAATCAGTAACCGTTCTGAGCAGACGATCGACGCTACTCAAGTGACGCAATACCTTGCGAGAGAAGGCATCCAAGCCAAATCTGCATTTCAAAAAGACAAACGTTTAGTAGTGATCTTAGAAGATGCGGAGCAACAAGCGAAAGCCAAAGAAGTGCTTAATGAGCGCTTCCTCGACAACGCGACGGTTGCGCTTGCTATGGAGCCTGCAGCACCTAAATGGCTGACTGATATGGGCTTTGCGCCGATTCAGCTAGGTCTTGATTTACGTGGTGGTGTTCAGTTCTTATTAGAAGTGGACATGGAACCGGTTTACCACGCACAAGCTCAAGCGATGGTCGATGAGATCACCAGCGAAGTGCGTTATGCACGCGGTAAAGTGGTCAACAACCAAGTTCAGTTTGATTTCCGTACCGACGCCGATTTCGAAAAAGCACAAAAGCTGATTCGTGAAGAGTTCCCACATTGGCTACGTGATCGTTCAGATAAGTCACTGACGTTAACTCAGTCTGAAGAAGAGCAAAGAACGCTACGCAACCTAACAGTTCAACAAAACCTGCAAATCATGCGCAGCCGTATTGAAGAATTAGGCATCACAGAAGCATCGATTCAACGCCAAGGTGAAAGCCGTATTCGTATTGAATTGCCAGGTGTTCAAGACCCTGCAGCAGCAAAAGACGTGATTGGTGCAACCGCATCTTTGGCGTTCTACTCTGTTTACGACAATGCAACTCGTAATACTCAAACGCTAAAAGATACAGATGGCAATCGTGTCGTTGTCGCTCGCAAAGCAGTACTGAGCGGTGAACACATTATTGATGCTCGTAGTGGCATTGGTGAGATGGGCAGCGCAGAAGTAAACATTACCCTAGATTCTTCTGGTGGTAAGAAAATGTCTGAGTTTTCACGCCATAACATCGGTAAGCCAATGGCAACCGTGTACAGCGAATACAGTCGTGATAGAGCGGGCAACAGCAAGCAAGACAGTGAAGTGATCAGTGTGGCAAACATCCAGTCTCAACTGGGTAGTCGTTTCAGAATTACTGGTGCTGGCAGCTTGGCTGAAGCGCAAGAGCTTGCGTTACTGCTGCGTGCGGGTTCATTGACTGCGCCAGTGACCATCATTGAAGAACGTACCATTGGCCCATCTTTGGGTGCTGAAAACGTAACTAACGGCTTTGCTGCTTTGGCACTTGGCCTTGGCCTTACGCTAACGTTTATGGCGCTATGGTACCGCCGTCTTGGTTGGGTCGCGAACTGTGCATTGGTGGTTAACATGACCACATTGTTTGGTTTGATTGCGCTACTACCGGGTGCGGTTTTAACTCTGCCGGGTATTGCGGGCTTGGTACTGACCGTCGGTATGGCGGTGGACACCAACGTGCTTATCTTCGAGCGTATTCGAGACAAGATGAAAGAAGGACGCAGCTTTGCTAGCTCTATCGATCGTGGCTTCGATAGCGCATTCTCGTCAATTTTCGATGCTAACGTCACTACCATGATCGTTGCTGTGGCTCTATATACCATTGGTAATGGGCCGATTCAGGGCTTCGCTCTGACACTGGGCTTAGGTCTTCTAACCAGTATGTTTACGGGTATTTTTGCTTCACGAGCGATCATCAATTTGGTTTGGGGGCGTGACCAACGCCACGACGTAAGGATTTAAGCATGAGTATTTCAAATATGACTATTTCAAACAGCAGTATGACTCGCCTTCGTAAGGTGATGTCTGTGATTTCTATTGTGCTGTTCATGAGCTCTGTGATGCTGGTGGCAGTGAAAGGTTTTAACTGGGGCTTGGACTTTACTGGCGGTGTGGTTGCCGAGGTTCAACTCTCTGATCAAGTAACCAAAGATGCGTTAAAAACCAAACTTGATACGGCTTTCCAACAAGACGTACAAGTGGTTGGTATGGCAGAACAGGATCGCTGGACAATTCGTTACAGCCAACTGACAGACGCGCCACAGCCAAACTTAGTGGATGCTTTGTCTTCTGTAAGTGACCAAGTAAAAGTACTGAACAGCAGCGTGGTTGGCCCTCAGGTGGGTCAAGACATGGTTGACCAAGGTGGCTTGGCGGTATTGGTGTGTTTCCTAATGATCATGCTGTACCTGAGTGTACGATTTGAATGGCGTTTGGCACTTGGTGCTCTTGCTGCAATCATTTACGACGTGACGCTTATCTTAGGTTTGTTCGCCTTTACTCAGTTTGAGTTCAATCTAACCGTATTGGCGGCCGTGTTAGCGATTCTCGGTTACTCATTGAATGACTCGATCATCATTGCCGACCGTGTGCGTGAAATGCTTCGCGGCAATCCAAACGGTGATACTGACAACCTGCTTAACGAATCAGTTAAAGCGACCTTCTCACGCACCATGGTGACTTCAGGAACAACTCTAATTACCGTATCTGCGCTTTGGCTACTTGGTGGTGCGGCACTGCAAGGTTTCGCTATTGCACTCGTTGTGGGTATTGTCAGCGGTACGTGGTCCTCTATTTCAGTAGGCATCACCCTACCTAAATTACTTGGATTGCAGCCTTGTCACTATCAGGTGAAACCAGTAGTAGAAGTTGAGGGTGAGTATCCTTAGTTTCCTGATTGCTTAAGTCTTCTAATTAGATAGCGCTCAGCCATAGTCCTCATGGACTAACGAGTGAGTTCAGCAAAGCCTTTCGTTTGTAGCAAGACGAAGGGCTTTATTTTTATAAGAGTCAGTCAGTTAGTTAAAAGAGAGGCTATTTCAAAAAAACAATGGATTGAGCAGGCAAGCCCCCATTATATGAAGTATGTTTATATGACGTCAGTAGAAATGAGGCAAGGGAATGGAATATCGACATCAATGTCATGTAGGCGACCACGGTGATGCACTCAAGCATCCAGTATTGAGTGCACTGGTTAAATCATTAATGCAGCAACACTCTCGCCTCAATGTTATCGACACGCATTCAGGCACAGGGTGTTATGACCTCACTACAGCGCCAAGCAATCACGCGGGTGAGTTCGCTGAAGGGGTCGGGTACTTGTGGCGAAACAAAGCTTATCTTCCTCCAGCATTCGCTTCTTTTATGTCGGTGCTGGAATACTACAATCCGAATCAACTTATCTCTCTCTATCCGGGCTCAGCAGCCATCACTTACCAACAAGGCCGCAGCCAAGACAGTTTCTATTTTTCAGACATTCAGCAAGATGAAGCTGATTTACTGCAAACTAATATTGAGACGTTACAACGTGACCTCGATGTCTCAAGCAAGCTGACTATTTCCGCGGGTGATGGGCTTAAAGCGTTGCCTGACGACGTAGCAAAACACGATAATCATCACCTGATTGTTATCGATCCTCCCTATGAAACCGATTCTGAATATCTCGCAGTGATCGATGCCTTGGTTAAGGCGTATCAACAGTCTGAGACGGTATCTGCACTAATTTGGTACCCGCTTTACACGGATGACAAGAGCTCACTGATTCTGAATCACTGTGTTACTGCAGTGAAAGATGGTTTGCTGCCAAGTCCGATTAAGTCGGAGCTTCGCCTTCGAGACCCTAAGGGTGATGATCGCCTAATCGGCAGTGGTTTGTTGTTATTCAACCCACCACAAGGCATTTTAGGAATAGTCGCAGATACGCTTGATTATTTACACAGCCAACTCTCGACCAATGGTGAAGGCTACTGGCAAATGAGAAGCCTATAGATCTGATTTTTATGGGTTTTATGATGATTTTCGAGATGTAGATCGCTAAATCATTTCAATCTGTATGGTTTAAATTGACCAAACTCTAACTTTTATCGATTGATTTATCGCGATGAATCATATAAAAATAGTACATCAATGCGCACAGGTGCATACTGGCTCATAAGTTAAATAATTACCCAAATTAATATCAGATTGTGGTTTACCCCCTAAACTGCATAAGGCTCGCACTAGTCACGCGAGCCTTTCTTTTGCCTGAAGGAAATCTATTTTCAGTTTACTGGGTGACAGAGTTGCACTTGGGGCATTTGTATTTGCCTAAATCGTGGAACGTTGAAGGCAGTTCGGATTCGATAATTAATTTTTCATCGTCGTGGTAGCATTTAGTACAAAAAGGCCCTGACGCTCGCCCTTCTTGAGGTGTTTTCAAAAAGTAATGTCCGTTTGTAAATACTACTTCTTCATTTTGGTTTAGTTTCTCTTTTAACTCTTTGATAGCCGTTTTCAGTTCTTGGTTTTCCTCTCTCAACTCAGATGCAGCGATTTTTGCATCAGATAGGGCTTCAATGAGTTCTGCTAGTTTTAACCTGACTTCAGCGTCCTTTAGCGAAGAGTCAATATTCCTCAATTCTTTCGTAATATCTAGTGCTGTTTTTATCGACGTTATTCCCGCAGAGATACTTGCTACATCAACCATTTTGAATTCCCCTGATAGTTTCAGATAATAATAAATCGAGTTGTTTATATTTTACCGTACATCAATAAAAACAAACTATAACAGGATCTTAAAGCACAGGGTATGAATCAGAATTATAGTTATATTAGCCTGCATGTTTCATGCAGGCCTTTCTAATTACGCCAACGCTGGGTAATCGGTATAGCCTTTTTCGTTGCCGCCGAACAGAGTGGCGCCATCAAGATCGGATAGTTCACTGCCGTTTTGTAGGCGTGAAACGAGGTCTGGATTCGCAACGAATGGGCGACCAAATGCGACAAGGTCAGCGTAGCCTTTGCTTAACACTTCCTCGGCGCGTTCTGGTGTGTAGCTGCCAGCGACGATGATGGTGTTAGAGAACAACTCTCTTAGCTCGACACGGAAGCTTTCAGGTATCACAGGCGCGTCATCCCAGTCTGCTTCTGATAGGTGCAAGTAAGCGATATCACGTGCTTGCAGCGCCTTTGAAGCTTCTAAAATCGTTGGCACGATGTCTGGGCAGTTCATGTCTTTGAAGGTGATGAACGGGGCTAAACGCACGCCCACTTTATCGGCACCAATCGCTTCAATCACAGCATCCACGACTTCAATTAGAAAGCGAAGTCGGTTCTCGCGGCTACCGCCGTAGTTGTCGGTGCGCTTGTTCGAATTAGTTCTTAAGAATTGATCGATGAGGTAGCCATTACCACCGTGGATTTCCACTCCGTTGAACCCTGCCTCGAGTGCTTTTTTCGCTGAGTGAGCAAAACCTTGAACAACACGATCGATGTCTGCTTGGGTCATTTCTCTTGGTTGAATGCAATCCACCATGTTTCCGTTTCCATTCTCATCAGAGATCCAAACCTGAGTTTCTACCGGAGCCAGTGCCGAAGGCGCGATTGGTAGTTCACCTTTTTGGAAGGTTGGATGAGACACGCGCCCCACATGCCATAGTTGGCAGAATATCGCTGCGCCTTGTTCTTTAGCGGCAGAGGTGACACCTTGCCAACCTTCCACTTGTTCGCTTGTGTAAACGCCGGGTGTGAATGAGTACCCTTGAGAGTCATCTGAGATTTGTGTCGCTTCAGTGATGATGAGTCCTGCACTTGCTCGTTGTTGGTAGTAAGTCGCCATCATTTCATTTGGCACGTTTCCAGGCTGGCTTGTACGAGCGCGCGTCATGGGAGCCATAACCACACGGTTTTGTAGTTCTAGATCTTTGAGTTCTGCTGTTTCGAATAATTTGCTCATGGTATTTACCTTGTGTCGGTCATGTGTTGATTGATTTAGCGTGCGGTGGTCACTACTTCGATTCCGCAGGGCTGAAGATAGAGTCGTTTTGTGGCTTTTCAGCTCGGTTGGCTTTCGCAATAAGCAGCAACCCAATCACAGGGACAACAACGGCCGCGAATGGAATCATGCCTGCGCCTAGTTGGCTGTCGAGTACCATGCCGCCTAGGAAACCACCGAAAGCATTGGCTAAATTAAAGGCTGAGATATTCGCGGTTGCTGCTAGTTCTTGGCCTTTGCCACCGTGGTGCATTACTCGAAGTTGCATGGCAGGAACGTTCGCAAATGATGCAATACCAAAGACAAATGCAGCTGCAACGAATAGGATTTTGTTGTCTACAACAAGGCCAACCACTACTAATGAAACGATCATCGCGATAGCCCAAAACATCGATGCTTTGCCTAAATCTTTGTCAGAAGAGCGTCCGCCCAAGGTGTTACCTATGATTAAGCCGACACCAACAATCACTAAGATCCAAGTTACTGATTCTTGACCGTAACCCGTGATGTGCATGGCGATAGGCGCAAGGTAGCCGTAAAGCGTCATGAAGCCAGACCAAGCAAAAGCGGTGATCGCCAAGCTGATGAGAAGCATTGGATTTTTGAATGCTAACAGCTGAGTTTTGACGTCTTTCGCTTCGCTATGACCTGAAGATTTTATTGATGTTAAGATTGAAATCATGGCGATGGTGCCAAGTGCTGCCACGGTAAAGAAAGTGGTGTGCCAACCGAATTGCAAGCTCACCCAAGTACCTGCGGGAACCCCAAGAACGTTAGCGAGCGTTAAGCCAGCAAACATCTGACCAACAGCACGACCTGCCATTTTCTCAGACACTAAATTGGTCGCGACAACGGCACCTATGCCATAGAAAGGACCTTGCACTAAGCCTGCGATAACGCGGCTTGCAAGTAGAAGTGGGTAGCTAGGAGCTAAGGCTGACAAGATATTACCGATGATGAACAAAGCCATTAAGCCAATCAGTACCATCTTCTTGTTAAAACGTGCGAGGTAGATGGTTAAGATCGGGCCACCAATAACGATAGCCAATGCGTAAGCACTGATTAGGTATCCGGCTTGACCTTCGGTGATCGAAAGGGATGTGGCAATTTGTGGAAGGATGCCTGCAATAACAAACTCAGCGGTGCCGATGGCAAAAGCTGCGAGTGTCAGTATCCAAACTTGGAATGGGATCTTTTCTTTATAGATCGCTTCTGGTTTCATAGTGAAGTACCTGTGTTAATTCTTGTTTGTTAGGACGTTTACATACACGCCCTAACGATTGTTCTTTGCTTCTTTGCGGAGTGTTAGCCGAGTAGAGCGCCGCCATCGATGTCGATGATTGACCCAGTGACGTATGGGTTATTAATTGCGAACAGGTAACCCATGGCTATCTCTGAAGGTTCGCCAACCTTGCCTGCAGGTAGGTTTTTTTTGGCGTTGTCGTACATGCTTGTACGAGCGAAATCGTCCATATTTTTGTAGGCTTCCGTCATGGTTAAACCCGGGCTGACGGCATTGACTCGAATGGGTGATAGCTCTTTCGCCAGTACTTTAGTCACGCTTTCCAGTGCGGCGTTGATGGCGGTTTTTACGTAAGTGCCTGCCACAACCTTGCGTGACAACATGCCTGTGGTTAGTGTGATTGAGCCGTTTGGAGTCATGTAACGTGCGGCGTGCTTGGCTACGTTTAAGCTTCCCCAAAACTTGGTATCAAATGCTGCTTTTGCGTCTGCGATAGCAAGGTCTGTCACTTTTCCTGCGGGAGCGTATGAACCCGCGGTTATCACCAAGTGATCAAATGCACCGATCGATTCGAAGTATTCACAAACCGATTTCTCATTGCTGATATCAACGCCTGTGTGTCGGCTGGCAATGTGTACTGTGTTGTCTTCGTTTCTCAATTGCATTGCTAATGCTTTGCCGATACCTGATGTCCCACCAATGATGACGAATGTGTGCTTTTCTTGGTTTGTAAGTTCGTTGTTCATGTTCTGAATTCCTGCGTGTTCTGCTGATGGTTGTCATTATATTTATTCGACTAAATTTGATAATTGGCTAAAATATAAAATCATTATTCGGTTAATCTGAATAGTGTGAATGGGTATTCAAATCGAGCATTAAGATCGAGAAGTAAGACGAAGAGGTGGAAGCGAGAATCGTATGGATAAGTTTTCAGATATGGCGATGTTCGTGAGCATTGTTAAGCATCACGGGTTAGCAGCGGCGGGGCGTGAACTGGGTTTATCGCCTGCGACCATGACAGCAAGGCTGCAGGCGCTTGAAGAACGATATGGTGTGAAGTTGTTGAATCGAAGTACGCGTCATGTGTCTTTGACCGACTCTGGCGAGCTGTATCACAAGGCATGTTTGGAGATTTTAGACAACGTCAGTGAGGCCGAAAACCTGATTCAAAATGGCGTAAAAGAGGTTAAAGGCTCGCTAAAAATCGCCGCGCCAAAAGACATCGGAAAGCAGTACATTCTTCCTATTCTTTCGGAGTTTTGCCAGCAGTATCCGGACGTTATTCCTTACCTGTACTTGAACGATAACCTCTCGAACATTGCTGAATCTGGTATGGATATCGTGGTCCGTTATGGTGAATTGGTCGACAGCAGTTTGATATCCAGACGCTTATCACCAAGCCGCCGTGTACTGTGTGCTTCCCCTGAATACCTCGCCAAACACGGGACGCCGTTGACGCCACAAGACTTGGTTGAACACGACTGTTTAGCCATGCTGCGTAGCAATGAAGAGCTCAAGACATGGCACTTCCAAGATCATGATATGAAGAAGTCGGTGACGGTGGTGCCGAAGCGATTTTCAGACGATGGCGAAGTGATTCGGTACTGGGCATTAAAAGGTGAGGGCATTGTGCTTAAATCGGTGCTGGATGTGCAAGACGACATCAATAACCAGCGCCTTGTGACTCTGCTTAATGGCTACATGAAGAACTTCAATACCGCGATGTCGGTGTCGAGTGCCGACTTGAATGTGGTGTACATCAGCAAGAAATATCAGCCGAAGCGTATCCGACTGTTTTTGGATTATCTGTTTGATAATTTTAATGACTTGGTCGAGAAATAAGGCAGAGATTAATTATCGTTAATCTATTGAAAATGAAACCTCAATGACGATAGATCTATAGTGACTTTGAAGCTTTATTGATCAAATAAACTTTATTAACGAATTGCAGTTTACCCCCTAAGTTGCATCTGGCTCGCATTAGTCACGCGAGCCTTTCTTTTTTTGGGCGATAAGTGTTTGGTTTACGATAATATTTATCTCCGATAAAGGGGGAAGTAGTGAAAATACTAATTATCGAAGATGACACCACCACAAGAGAATTTGTGGCCAAAGGTCTTGAAGAACATGGTTATGCGGTCGACCAAGCAGAAGATGGCAAAAAAGGCTTAATGATGGAGTTAAGCTCCGAGTATCAACTGGTGATTCTTGATCGCATGTTACCGTATTTGGATGGAATGAAAGTTCTCTCTGCAATCAAAGCGACAGAAGAAAATTTACCGGTATTAATTTTGAGTGCCATGGACAGCGTGGAAGATCGCGTGAATGGCCTTCAAGCAGGAAGTGATGATTATCTGATAAAACCTTTTGCTCTGGCTGAGCTTGTTGCACGAGTAGACATCATTATCAATAGAACTAAACGTCAGCCCGTTACTGAGACAAATTTGATATATGACTGCTTAGAAATCGATTTACGCGCTCATAGAGTAGTGTGTAAAAACCAAGATCTCCAATTGCAGCCGAAAGAGTTTCAACTGATTCAGTATTTCGTTGAGCACAGTGAGCAAGTTGTTTCAAGAATGCGCTTGTTTGAGGCTATTTGGAGCTACCACTTTGACCCGAAAACCAATGTCATTGATGTTCATGTCGCCAATTTAAGAAGGAAGCTTGAAGAAGCAGGTTGCCCTGATTTGCTTCATACAGTGAGAGGGGCAGGTTATGTCCTTCGTCGATGATTACTCCCTCACTCGCTCCTCTGTATTTAGGACTCTAGTCGGTTTGTTTGTGTTGGTGACAGTGATTAATGTCATCGTGATTAGGCAGGTATACAAAGACTCAGATGCGTTCCATCGGGCACAACTCATTCGACAGCTGCAAGATGAGTCATCCGAATTCAGTTATGCAGCCAATCAAAGTAAAGAGGACGTTGAAAGGTTACTTGCCGTAAAGCAAACATCCGACACTAATTTTTACTATCGCCTTTCTGAGCGAACAAGCCCTTTACTAACCACGTCTTATCCTGTTGTTTCGCTTATGTCTGAAACCGCCAACATTAGCATTGGAGATACGCATCGCTTGGTGATTGGTATTGATAGACAGGCGGTAGAAGAGTATCGAAAAACTCTAATCCCGATTGTATTTTCGGGCATTGTACTTCCTATTGCCGTTATGCTGATCGCGGCTCTGTTTTTTACGGTTCTGATCTTAAAGCGTTTAGAAAGAGTCAACCAAGCGATGAATCGAGTGCTGTGTGGTGAAAAAAGCGTAAAAATCCCCGTATCCAAACAAGATGATGAATTTGATATTTTGGCGATCCATCTCAACTTCATGATTGAGCAAATGGCTAAAAATGAAGAGTCATTGAAGTCGTTAACAGTAGGCATGGCTCATGATATGCGCACTCCCATGGCTCGGCTAAAGTTACGCTTAGAAGAGGTATTATCGGATTCAACATTGACCGACGAACATCAAGAGCAATTCTCGGCTTGCCATGATGAGTTGGAACTCATTCTATCGCTATTCAATAGCATGTTAGAGATCACTAAGCTGAATAGCGGGCAAACGTTGATCGCCACAGAGCGTGTAGATCTTGGGAAAATAGCTCAAGATGCGATCGAGTTTATCAGCCCTATTGCTGAAATGAAGCAACAGAGTTTGGTTTGTCGGCTAGACCAAGAGTGCGAAGTATTGGGGGATAAAAGCCTACTGTTTAGGGCTGTCTTCAACTTGGTTGAAAATGCAGTGAAATACACACCGGAAAAGGGCGAAATTGAAGTGGTGGTTGATTACTTTGGTGTCACGGTGGCGGACAACGGTATCGGGATATCAGATAAAGACAAGATGAATGTGTGTCGGCCTATGTTCCGTGCTGATAAAAGTAGAACGGAATTTGGCAATGGCCTTGGCTTGTCTCTGGTTGATGCCGTAGTAAAGCGTCACCATGCCCATCTTATTTTAAGAGATAACACCCCAGGATTAAGGGCTCGCCTCTATTTTGAACGTTAACTTTAGTGGACTTTGTAGGCTGCTCAACACCTTAATCCTTATTCGTTAGGCGCGTTTTTTAGGGTGTAGTATTTGGTTGAATAAACTGCGCTGAGAGCCAATTTCCATCGTTGCCTTGACTAACGATTTCAATAACTTATCGGATGCGCTATAGAAATTTGTTATTGGATTTGAAAAATCTCTAATATCCAACTTTGAGATAATCTCGTACTGGTTCAACGCATCTGCATCTCTATGAGCAATAGTATTAAGCCTAACTTCACGAAACTGCTGGATAGTGACTTTATGAGCTTTGCGTAATTCCTTTAATGCTCCTGACACTTCTTTTTTTGATTCATCAGATAAACCTGTGCACTCAAAAATAAACCCCATTTTCTTGCCCGTCACCTTTGTCATATCCCATTCATATATGGTCAAGAGCAGAGTACGCAAAGCTATGCCTCGTTTCGTTTCGTTCGGATGCGCAAAAGCATCTGCTTTCAAGGCTTGGATGTCTCTTTCGGCAAGTAGAAAATAAAGACTAAGGTTGAAGAACTGTTTAGATGCAGGGAAATATTCAGCATTGATCTTTTTCATCTGCTCAACAACTGTATGAATTGTGTTGTTAATCACTTTATCTCTAAACTGGAACTCTTTGTTTAGCTTTCGATGTAACCGCCACAAGAATAATGCTTTCAACTGCTTTCCAAATTTCTGATGAAATTTCATACGCCACCATCGTTCTTGAACTTGGCGAGAAGAATTCAAAAATTTTTGACTCATCATAATATTCCACTGTAGCGCCTAACATTTTAATATCGTACATACACGAATCTATTCCGCCTAACATATCAAGATTATTGCTTATAACCAACTGAATGCTATGCATATAATGTAAAACAGTTTTATTGTTTAAATGAGTAACCTTGCAAGCACGCATCATTGCCTAGGAGGAGTACGCACTCACTCTGAAATGGCCTTTGAATTCGCGATTAATCAACGTCTTAAAAGCGGTTGTTCGTCCTATGCATGCCTATCGTCAAGAGCCCGTCTTTTTCGCTCCCATAATCTCTTTACGCTGCGAGTGCAAAAAAGCCAAAGCGAATCGCTTTGGCCTGAGTGCTTTAATGTGAATCGCAACGTGTGCTGTGTTTTAGTTACGTTGGGTTTAACTCGGAAGTGGGACCGATGTTAGGTCTTGGCTTTTAGGGATTTGAGTCATCGCATGAGCAATCTCCTCTGCCTCTGTGCCAATAATAACCTGAAGGTTGTTAGCCCCAATCTTTACCACGCCCATTGCGCCAATCGCTTTCAGTGTCGCTTCATCAACAATGCTGATGTCTTTAAGTGTTAAACGCAGTCTTGTGATACATGAATCGATACTGGTTAGGTTTGTATGTCCACCGAGCGCTTTTAAGTATTGCGCCGCTTTCTCATTCGATGAAACTTGGTTTACTTTTGCTACGTCCACATCTTCACGTCCCGGTGTTTTTAAATCGAACTTTAGGATGGCGAAGCGGAATATTGAGTAGTAAATCGTCGCAAAGAATAGACCTTGAAGTATCAACATGTAAGGTTTGACTGCGAGTGGAAGATTGTAAGACAACACGAAGTCAATTAACCCGCCACTGAAGGTAAAGCCAGCGATCCACTGCATGCTGGCAGCAATGTATAGCGACATAGCGGCAAGAAGCGCGTGAATAACATAAAGCACAGGTGCTACAAACATGAAGGCAAACTCAATCGGTTCTGTTACGCCGGTTAAGATAGCGGTTAATGCGGAAGCACCTAGAATACCGCCGACTTTCTTTTTGTTTTCTGGTTTTGCACAGTGGTACATCGCTAAACATGCCGCCGGTAAGCCATAGCCCATAACAGGGAAGAAGCCACCTTGATAAATACCCGTTACACCGAGTTCACCGGTGCCCGACCAGAATTTAGAAATGTCATTGATGCCCACTAAATCAAATAGGAAAACTTGGTTAAGTGCGTGGTGCAAGCCAACAGGAATAAGTAAGCGATTAAAGAAACCATAGAGGCCAGCGCCTGTCGCGCCCATTTCAGAAATAGAAATGCCGAACTCAACCAGTGCTCCGTAGACGACAGGCCACACATAAACCATGACTAAGCTGATACTAATCGCGGCTAGAGAAGTGATGATTGGAACGAAGCGCTTGCCACCAAAGAATCCGAGAGCCGCAGGCAGTTTTATGGTGTGGAATCGGTTATAAAGAGTGGCGGCGACAATACCTATCATGATGCCAGTGAATGCACTCACTGCTGCATTAGAAGCGATAAGTTCAGATGCGCCCATTTGATCAACAGGGACACCGGTGATCTGTGAGATAACATTCACGTTACCCACGATCATTTCCACGATGAGCAGACCTAATAGGCCAGATAGAGCAGCAGCGCCGTTATTGTCTTTTGCTAAACCATAAGCGACACCAACCGCGAATAACCACGCTTGGTTATCCATAATGCCTTTACCACCGTATACGAGTATGGTGGCTAATGCGCTGTTAGCTCCCCAACCTGATGGGTCAAGAGCATAGCCCAGCCCTAGCATCAAACCACCGGCAGGCAGTACGGCGATCGGCACCATCAGTGCTTTGCCGATTTTTTGTAAGTATCCAAGTATGTTCACGTTTTTTCTCTCTCTATTTTTATTGATAGAGAGAGCTTACTTGCATAAGGATTAAGGATCGGTTGTGCTTAGATTAACGATTATTAATGTAGGGCGATGTCGTTGTAAAACTGAGAACTATTGAAGATTTTATGGATAAGTTGATTGTTCTAAAAATGCTAAATTCAAAGCTTGGTTACGGACAAGGTAAATGGTTCTCGTTAAGATAGTTCGACACAAGGACGTGATGGAGAGAGAAATGAAAGTAGTCGGTAACACGGTTATCCAACCTTTTCACAAGGCAACCTGCCATTGTGGTGCAGTTGAGTTAGAACTCAGCCTACCTAACGGAATAGAAAAACCGCGCCGTTGTGACTGTTCTATCTGCCGTCGTAGAGGGGCAATTGTGGGTTCTTTGGCGTTGGATGGTATTAAGATTTTGAAAGGCGCTGAGCATCTTAAGCTTTATCAATTCAATACCAACACCGCGAAGCATTACTTCTGCTCAAACTGCGGTATCTATACCCATCACCAACGCCGCTCAAGCCCAAATGAATACGGTTTTAACATCGGTTGTTTGGAAGGGGTAAACCCGTTTGATATTGGTGATGTGGTGACCAATGATGGCGTTAATCATCCTGCTGACCGCTAAGTCGTTACACAATATAAAAGGAATTAATTATGTCTGAATATGGAGCGGTCATTCGCTGGCAAAAAGTGGAAGATGAAGCCTTTAGCGACAACCAATACAGTCGCGCTCATACGTGGGAGTTCGATGGTGGTATCACTGTACCTGCTTCGTCTTCTCCTCATGTTGTGCCACTGCCGTTTTCGGTGGAAGCGAATGTCGACCCAGAAGAAGCGTTTATCGCGGCGCTTTCTAGCTGCCATATGCTGACGTTTTTGGGCATTGCTGCAAAGCAGAAGTACGTGATCGACTCTTATGTGGATGATGCGATTGGTGTGCTGGAAGAAGATGAATCAGGCCGCTCGTCTATCACTAAGGTGACTCTGCGACCTGATATTGTGTTCTTAGGCACTAAGAAGCCAACTGCCAAACAGCTCGACAAACTGCATCATTTAGCGCACAAAAACTGCTTTATCGCGAACTCGGTCAAGACTGAAATTGTGGTCGAGATGCGAGATTAATTTAAATTAGTCACAAGATTTCTCTGGAAGCTTCGTCTTTTGAGCCTTGTCATCGTCTTAAGGGTATTCAGGCAATCCAGTTGATTGCAAAAGAACCAAACACACTATTTGAGGAACCCTCCATGACAGCGTTTAACAGTGCATCGAATTACGGTGAACATGCGTTTATCAAAAGCAAACCAGAGATGCTAGAGAGCATTTACAACACCACCGATGTATTCCCATATTGGGTTGCCGATATGGACTTTAAGGTAGCGGAACCGATCACTCAAGAGCTTAATCGCTTGGTTGAGCGTGGTGTGTGGGATTGGATTGAGGGGAAACAGGGCCACTTCGTTAAACGCTTGCATAATTTGTGCTTTCTCTAAGGCTTTATATTATTAGGTAAAGTCGCCCATATTAAAAGGGGTTGGGGTGAAAAATGGATCACACTACTAAAAAGTCACCACACCTTTTAGGAATTCAGGGCCATTCGTAAAACGAAATAACAGTGAAATCTGACTTTAGAAAGGCGATATTGTATCCGTCATTCCGCCCTCAATTTAATAATTAAAATAGTATTATCCAGCGTTCATTTATCAGTAAAAAAAACGGCACCATCTTGACCGAGCTCGGCAGTTTTGATCTATGACTGTTATTGGCTTTGTTGCGTAATTCAGTGGAACTAAATCATGAACCTACGATCTGTTCAGCTACGTCCACTACCTCTCATAGCCCTATGCCTAAACATCGTCACAAAACAATCAACTGGAAGCAATACAGCCAATCACTCATTAACTGCGGGTCTCTGACCTTTTGGATTGATGAAGAGGTGATAAGTGGCTGAGCGCAAAGCAAAGCCGATTGGCGCGATGGTACGTCCAAGAATCTTGTTATTTCTAGCCTGTATTTTGGGGGGGAAAGTGCACCTGTATTTTCAGTTATTCACCACACCCCAACAGACAACACAAATAGTTCACCAAAACTCAATTCCATTTGAATAATTCTTCGACCCAATCAGCAACCTCTCCCAATAGACTAATACCCCGAACAACGCCAAAAATAAAAGACACTATTTGGCCAATAGAAATTCGTTTCTTCATTAAATACTCCATATTTCAGATCTAAAAAAACCACCTAACAGCGGCGACAGAGACTAAAAATATTTGTTCAACCTCTCCACAATATTTTGTTGTTACCTAATAGGTAGGTTAATTATCAAATGCGATTTAGTGTGATCGTGTGACTTCATAACTTGATCTGAGACCAAAAAGTCTAACGCGTTAGACAAAGTAGTCCTGTTACTACAATTCGACATATGTGTGTAAAGCAAGTAAAGAGGTCGAGAAAGCATAACTCTCCTCCATTACTAGCTTTTAAATGACACTCACATCAAAATACAACAAAAAAGGGAGAGAGCAAGCGCCAAAGATAACCATCCCTAGCTTTAACGACATTAAATAAAACAACTGTTAACAACAAAAACTTAACTAGTCTACTTTAGATCTTTGGTGTTCATTATTCCTACTATGTTAAACGGGCGAGTTAGCTCTTCAGAGCGATTTATAGAAAAAAAATCAGCATGTCCATTTGAAGCAAGAACCGCACAATGATACCCATTGTTCATACTTTGTGAATTTTGACGTAACTGATTAATACTATGAGCAAGCTCAGCTTTGAACTCAGAAAAACTTAATGCCGTGACTTTGGCTCTGTCGAAAAGAGCATGAAGTAATTGAACCTGTTCGATATTTCTCAGGTAAGCGACTTTACGTTCACGAGTTAGGAGAGAGAATTTAAACTCTTTGGGATAGCCACTGCTATGCAGTGAAATTGGGGTAGCGATGCGTGTGTAGTATACGCTATTTGGAAGTCTCAATAAGTACATCTGCGCAAGATGATTTTCGAGGTTTTAGATAAGAAAAACCGGTTTAAAAACAGCAATTTAATCTTTAAGGGTAGTGGAAGAATAGGAATTTGAAAATTATCTCCAGCATTCCCATTTAAAATAACCTATTGCTATTAGCTAGTTATACTATTGGGTGTGTGTACACCTACGAAAAAGATAACCACCTGCCGAAGTAGGTGGTTCTAGGTTTGAAGCTCAAGAATTCATACGTTAAACGTTAAGGAACTGAGACGCAGGACGCGTACAACTCCCCTTCTCCCATACTAGCCCCTTCGTTGCCATTCTTGAGGCTTACATTTATAAAACCAGGTCCACGACTTGTACTTGACCAGTAACTGCTCCTGACTGGCCAGCCGCGCGCGTTGAACATATTGCCGTATGTCTTGAAGAGCTCTAACTTTAACTCATTTTTTGTTGCCAAACGCCAGTTGGTGCGTCCTGCTAAACCCTGGTTACTATATGTGGCACATAATCTAGATGCATTCTCCCAGGTGAACCAAAAGAAATCTCCAGCAGGCCCAGAAGTTCCAATTTCTTGCGTAAAACCATTATTGACACTTCCTCCTAGGCTATGAAGAGCGATTTTTGATGGTGAATTGGTAAACAACTTCCCACTCCCAGTATCGAATATATCAATACATGAAGCACCAGTGATCGTACATGTATATACATCCACGCTCACTGTGTTACTGGTGACGCCATCTTTAATGGCGGTTATCATTGTTTGGCCGACGTTGACGCCAGACAGGAAGCCAGTCGGCGTTACTGTCGCGGT